>NZ_JAPJZK010000001.1:5843288-6143349 GCF_026309355.1 Spartinivicinus marinus | reverse complement strand
TATTTACACTGTGAGCGAAGTTGAGCAAGTGATTATCACCCAGTTTGGCAAACCAGTAGGCTCACCTGTAACCGATGCTGGACTCAAGTTTAAGCTTCCTTTTATTCAAGATGTCAATCCGATTGATAAGCGAGTACTGGAGTGGGACGGAACACCATCAGATATGCCAACCAAAGACAAGCTTTATATTTCAGTTGACCTATACGCTCGATGGCGAATTACTGCGCCCTTACAATATTTTTTGCGATTACGCGATGAACGCAGTGCCCAATCCCGTTTGGACGATATATTAGGCAGTGAAACACGAAACGCTGTGGCAAAGCATGAATTAATTGAGATTATTCGTACTACCAAAAATCGCGAACCACTACGTGATGAATTACTGACAGAAACAGAGCGGGAACAGAAATTAGGTGCGCTGGTACCAATCCACAAAGGACGCAAATTAGTTGAACAGGAAATTTTTAAAGCTGCTGCTGAAAAAGTACATGTATTTGGTATTGAACTGCTCGATATACGGTTTAAACGAATTAATTATAATGCCAGTGTACGCCCCAAAATTTATGACCGAATGATAAGTGAGCGCCGTCAAATTGCTGAACGCTTTCTATCAGAAGGCAATGGTGAGGCAGCTAGAATCCGTGGCAATCGCGTACGTGATCTGAACAAAATCCAATCTGAAGCCTATCACCAAGTTGAACAAATTCGTGGATTAGCTGATGCCAAAGCAACTGAAATTTATTCAAGTGCGTATAACCAGAGCCCTGAAGCGATTGCTTTTTATGAATTTACGCGCACGATGCAATCCTATAAGTCTATTATTGCCAAAAATACAACCCTCGTTTTATCCACTGACAGTGATCTATTCAAGTTTCTAAAAGGTATGAGTCCTGATAATAACGTAAGTACAAACATTGAAGAATAATACTGTACCGGATAAAAGTATTAGAGGTGCCCTTAAGAGCATCTTTTAATTTACTTGCGTTTTGAAGTTATCTTTTCGAATGATTGTCTGATATAAAAAATATGAAAAGCGATAACCAGCTTAATGATAGAGGGCATCCAACTCAACTTCCCAAAGAGCTCATTGACTGGTTAGCCAGGCCCGTAAAGCGGTTTTTGCGCATTGAAGCAGCTGTGGGCTGGATACTTTTATTATTTACCATTGTGGCACTCGTACTCTCCAATTCTCCTTGGAGCCATATTTTTATGGCTATATGGGAAATTCCGATAGGTATTCATATTGGTTCGCTAGAATTCAGTCGCTCACTACGTGAATGGATCAATGAAGCATTAATGACCTTGTTTTTTTTCCTTATTGCCCTAGAACTCAAACGGGAGATGGTGCTTGGTGAGCTACGTAACCCACGTATGGCAGCCTTACCAATTGCGGCGGCACTGGGAGGTATGCTAGTACCAGCTACCATTTATTTAATGCTGCAACTGGGTCAGCCAGGACAGAATGGTTGGGGTACCGTGATGGCAACGGATACTGCGTTTGTTATTGGGTGTCTGGCATTACTAGGGTCTCGCATTCCCCAGAGTTTACGAATATTTATGCTATCAGTAGCCATTGTTGATGATATTGGCGCTATCTTAGTTGTAAGCATTGGTTATGGTAGTCGCATTCATTGGGAAATCCTTGCCTTATCTGCTATCGGCGTTGTTATTGTAAGAGTCATGGCATTGCTTGGTATTCGAAGTATAACTCTCTATTTTCTAATAGGGGGGATAATTTGGCTCATAATTGACGCATCCGGAGTGCATGCAACAATTACTGGTATCATCCTTGGCTTGATGACACCAACCGTTAAATGGATAACTGACAAACATCTACATACCATATTAGACAGTGTGGGAGTGATGCCAGAAGCTAATCACAAAAAAAACGCTACGACTCATCGAATGGCATTACGAACAGCTGAGGCTGCAGCACGTGAAGCACTGTCACCAGTCGAGCGATTGGAAACGTTGTTACACCCATGGGTTGGATTCGTTATTATGCCTCTTTTTGCTTTTGCTAATGCTGGAGTATTAATCAATATCACAGATTTTGGAAACTCTATTACCATAGCTGTTTTTTTGGGGTTTACACTAGGTAAACCGATTGGAGTATTTATCTTCAGTTGGATAGCAGTATTAACAGGTATAGCTTTACGCCCAGCAAACTTAAGTTGGTTATTGTTACTGGCGGGAGGTTTTTTGGCAGGCATTGGCTTTACAATGGCGCTATTTATTGCCAATTTAGCTTTTAGCCCAACCCTAATTAATTCTGCCAAACTAGGGATTTTTTCAGCCTCATTATTTTCTGCAATATTAGGAATCTCACTGTTGAGCTTATGGGCTGTTTTTGGAAAAAATAAACTAAATAATTCAATGGATTACTAATTTAGTAAGGTTTTAACTTAGCATAGTACCATGCCCACCTGCCTTAATTACCCATTCATTAAATCGATTAGGTGCTACCTGCATGTTCTTTACAACCTCCAGCCGTCCACAATCTCAAGGAGAAGAAATTGCAAACAGCATCAGTCATGGAATCGGTTTGATTGCAGCATTGATTGGAACCCCATTTCTTATTTTCCATTCAGTAGAATATGGCGATGCTGGTATTATTGTTGGTGTCAGTATCTTTCTTGCGGCAGTTATACTACTTTACCTTTCATCTACACTTTATCATTCACTGCCCATGGGTAAGGCTAAGCGGGTTTTTCGGCTTATCGAACACTCAGCCATCTTTCTTCTTATTGCAGGTACATACACGCCTTTTGTCCTTGGACTACGTGGCACATGGGGGTGGACGCTATTCGGCGTCATTTGGGGGCTTGCTGTAGTAGGAGTAGTCCTTAAGATATTGGAGAAAGCTCCTCATCCTATTATTTTTACAAGTCTTTATTTATTGATGGGGTGGATTATTGTTGTCGCACTTGACCCTTTGCTTGATACAATGACAGCTACTGGTTTATTTTGGCTGATTGCTGGAGGTTTTTGTTATACAGTAGGAGTCATTTTTTTTGCCACAGACTCGCGCCTAAAGTATGGCCACTTCATCTGGCATTTGTTTGTTTTAGCAGGTACCACATGCCATTATTTCTCAGTACTTGGATATGTCATCTAATAAGCCAATTTATGTTTGTTCAACTGTTTTCAATCAGGTGGAATAGCAAATAGGAGTAACTTGGTTAAAAAGCTATAAACTTTAACAACTAATTACAAAGAATATATTGCGAGATAATAGCTCTATTTGTCATTGTCCAATTTTTCCATTTCTTCTTTAATCCAGTGGGAAACCTTTGATTGAGATATATTGTTAGCATGAAAATGTCTATTGATTAGTTTTTCAATCACTAAAGCATCATCTTTTGAGTAGTTTTCTGATTTGGCAATCTTATTGATCAGGCTTAAGACTTCATAACCTTCATGTTTATTAAATAAATTTGCACCTAAATTTCCTTTTAGTCTAGAGTCGTTGGATTTTGTTTTCCAATGATATATATACTTTAACGCTCTTTTATTGATTACTGACATGAGAATTCCTTTTTTATTGCTTTAAAAGCCAAAAATTGGCAGGAAAAAAGCCAATCCATTTAATTAAGTATATACTAATAAATGAACTTCTACCCATTAATTTAGACTAATGTACATAGTCTAACCAGAATGAATTATGTAAAGCTGTCCCAAGTGTAAATGTAGATAAATACAATTATGGAGAGGTACCCTTTAGTTAAGAGCTTTCAATCGCCTGGTGAGAATTATATATGGAGCGACAGCTAATGAAAAAACTACAAGATAATGATGTGAAAGCTGTTCTTGATTTTTTAGATAGTTACTTTGTTACTCAAATAGAAGAAAAAAGAGTAGGAACGTTGAATAGTGCAGAAAGTATGGCATGTGCGAGTATTTTGTTGGATATGAGTATGTACTTACTTGAGGTATCTGAAGATACCAAAAATAACCACGCGTTATATTGGCTAAACAGGAAACTCTTGGCTGAAATTAGCGAACATATACAATACCAAGATCACTATCCTAATCGTTTATTAATAAATAATATCAAGTCGTTACAAATGGGGATTGATGGGAGTAAGTAAATAGATAAAAGGCTGTTCTTTAATAGGTTCGACATACTTATAGACTCTTTACATAAGGTTTCTAATACGTTGAGTGACTTTAGGATAAATTATTATGCTTTCCATACTTAAAACGATTATATTATCAGCTGGATTATTTCTCAGTGTAACAACATTTTCTGAAACCATTGAGTTGGTAGATGGAACTATCATTTTTGGAGATGTCAATTCACTCAATGGTGGGGTTTATTTAATCAATACGCCTAGCTTAGGGCAAGTGCGGATAGAACAAAGTAAGGTGCACTCAATCCACAAAGGAAAAGTGATCCCTAGTACAGGAAATGATTTATCCAATTCTATTGTTAATATCCCTAAAGCAGTTAATATCCCTAAAGCAATGACCGCTATTCAAACATTACAGAATGACCCACAGATAAAAGCTATTCTTGCTGATCCGGAGCTTATGCGTCTTATTAGCAGCGGTGATCTTAATGCACTGCAAAGCAACCCTAAGATACAAGAGTTAATGGCTAATCCTAATGTTAGATCTATTACAACAGAAATAATTGGAAAGTAATTTAATACTACTTAAACAAGCACGGGTTTAAGCCATCATCATGTAGTTTATCTAAACCCCTAAGAGCAAGTCTGCAACGGCAAGACTTGCGGTAGTCACCTTATTTTTACACCTAAAAATATTTAACCTTCCTGATAGGCTTTTTTCACTTCTTCCGCAATAATGTTCAAGCCTTTAGCGACTTTTTCATCATCTTGTGAATAAGTAATGCGAATACACTCCTGTTGATGGCGCCAGTCATTATCATTGATACCGGGGAAAAAGTAATGACCAGATACCACAATAACCCCTTTATTTTTTAACCGTTCATAAAGCTCTAGACTGGTGATAGGGAGGCCTTTAAACCATAACCATAAAAACATGGCGCCTTCGGGTTTATGGATATAGTAGTCGTAACCATCAAGGGCCTGGTGGATTGTATTCACCGCTTTTTCAACTTTAGTTTGGTAAAATGGTTTAATAATTTCATTACTCATGGTCAAAATGCTGCTGTCTTTGACCATATCTAAGGTTAATAAACTACCTGCACTGTTGGTGGCCAGGCTCAAAATAGCATTGATTTTAGTGACTGATTCAATCACGGCTTCATTGGCAATTACGATACCGGTTCGACAAGCGGGTAAGCCAAGTTTGGACAGGCTTAGGCACAAAATAATATTGTCATTCCAATAAGGGGTTGCTTCCGTAAATATCAGGTTAGGGAAGGGGGTACCGTAAGCGCCATCAATAAATAAGGGTATGTCGTGTTGTTTGGCTAGTTTGTCCAGGTGTTCTATTTCTTGATCAGTTAATACATTACCTGTCGGGTTGGTTGGACGTGATACACAAATAGCACCGGTATTGTCAGTCACCTGTAAATTTGTAAAGTCGACATGGTATTTGAAGGTGTGTTGGTCGATTAACTCAATGGAAGGGCGGTTAGCCGTAAAAAAATGCTCGCTTAAACCCGCATCAGCATAACCAATATACTCTGGTGCTAAAGGAAACAGAATTTGCTTTTGGCTGCCGTCTTGATACTGACCAGCAAACATATTAAATAACATAAAAAAGGCAGATTGACTGCCGTTGGTCAAGGCAATGTTGCGCGTGGTTAAGCCCCAGCCAAATTGGCTGTTTAATAATTTCACCAACGCATCAATAAATTCTTTTTCGCCTTGAGGGGGATCATAGGTACCGATGAATCGGACAAATTCACTATGATTATCAACAATCCGGCGTAGTCGGGCTTTGAACGTTTCCTCTACCTCAGGGATGTGGGCAGGGTTACCGCCCCCCATCATTATCAAGGGCTGATCACTGGCAAGGGCATTGCCTAAGTCGCTCATTAAAGATTGAATGCCCGTTTGGTCAGTAAATTTTTCTCCAAAATTGGATAGTTTCATTGCTTCCTCGAATAGTAGAGTTGTCTATCCTGCTATGTCGCTAATATACACGAGATGACTTTGGTTTATACTGCTGTTTATACCACTGTTTATACCACCTATGTCGTCACCTATGCTTACCAGGGACTAGAATTAGCCTAGTGTAGTCAGTATATCAGAAGTATTAACAAGTGGAATATCAGGCGTAGAGCAGTTAAAAAATGAAAACTACGCTATAGTCAGCTATGTGTAAGGTGGGCGACTAGTGGTTTTAATAGTATGCAACAGTTAATGGGCCATTTGCTTGCTTTTTTGAGTGTAATCATAAGTACCTTGCTAATAGCCAGTCGACCTGGGCTAGCTGAAACAATTCGTTTATCGGTAGCTGATTGGCCTCCTTACTATTATAAGACGAATCCTGCCGATGGTGAGCATGCCAAGATAATTAACCAATTATTCAAGCAGGTTGGATTAGAGGTTGAATATGTTTGGTATGATGACTGGAAGGCGGCTTTTAATACAGCAAAAGCAGGAAGACATCATGGTACACCTTCCTGGCGATGTAACCCTGAACGGGCAAAATATTTTAATTTTACATTGCCTATTTTTAATGACCCTTATGTTTTTTTTCATTTAACTGATACGCCCTTTCATTGGAACAGTTATTCCCAATTGAAAGCTTGGGAGCCGATAGGGGTGACGGCCAGCTATTTTTATGGTGAAGATTTTCATCAGGCAGTGGCTCAAGACCGAATTTACCTTCATCAAGTCAGAATTGATGTATTGATGTTCAGACTGCTGCTCAGGGGACGAATTCAGCTAGCATTAATGACCCGAGATAATGGTCAGTCATTGATGAGACGGACCTTAACTCAGCAGCAACAAGCAAAAATCACTTATCATCCTACGCCTGTAACATACTCAATCAGTCATATTTTATTTTCAAAACAGTGGCCGGGTTACCAGAAGCTAGTGAAATCAATTAATCAACAGATTATTCAAAGTAAAGACTTATTTCCTGAAGAGATTCAGGCGATTCAGCAACAATGGCAAGGGTGCAAATAGCACCCGGGCCTGAGTAGTTGCTGGGGATTAGTTTGATAAGCTGGGGTACAACGGCATTAAACTATGCTTTGCTGGTTTTACCTGTTTAGTCGGCTTTAATTGCTTGATTTGTTGTTTAAAGGCTGCACAGTCAAACGGTAGGGTTTGGTTGCCATATAACTGATTATCCAGCGCTTGCAAAAAGGTGCTGAGAGCAGGGGTCTGCCAGCATTCATCGGCTTTTTGTAAATTTTGGATTTGGGTATTATCCAGTGCTTGTTGGCTCCATTGAACAAACAGTCGTCTAATTTCGGTTAGATTTTTCTGGTCACAGCTATTCAGTAAACCATTAAACAGTTTTTGGGCTGAAGTATTTTCTATTTTTGATGGAGTAGAGCGTTTATTAACTGTTGCTGGTTGCCGCTGTCGCCACCATAGGCCAAGGGTAATTAGCCAAAGTACTGCAAATAATAATGTTAGCCATGGCCATACACCAGTAGATGATGGCGATGACTCGGTTAAATCTGCCTTTATTTGTGGTTGAGCGGCCACGACAGGCGGTGTGGGTGCAGTAGTTGGCACTGCAGGTGATGCAGGTTGGTCCTGGCTGGTTGTGACAGGGGCGATGGTAATTTGTTTAGCTGGTAAAACCGCTTCTTCCATTGTTTGGCTAGTGGTATTGAACCAACGATAACGAATTTCAGGTAATTTAATAGTACCTGCTTGGGTAGGTACCAACGCAATCGATTCTATTCGTTGGCCAATAATCCCCTGATCAGTAGCGATATCCTTGGTTTGTGATTTATCAGGATACAGTTTTACCCCATTTAATTCAGGGGTTGTTAGTGGTGGTAATTGTGCTGCCGTTAATCCCTCGGCTTTAATTTCGATGGTTCGAGTTACTGAATCTCCCACTTTTAGTTGGCTGGTATCCGTACTCCAGTTTTCAGTTAGCGTCAGTTTTTGGGCCGGTAGCCAATTGCCTTTAGCTGAGGCTGGCGGGGTTTTTACAGTTAATTTGATTTCTGGTGAATACTCTTCAACCGGTGTGCCTATCTGGCGAGGAAACATATTAAATGGTGAATTTCTTCGGCTTTGGGATGCAACGGTACTGGTAAATTTAAGGGCTGGAATTAATATTTCACCACTTTGTTGAGGAAAAATAGCATATTTTAGCTCAAATACTCCATAACGCTGGCCATTGATAATGGTTTCATAATTTTTGACATCCCCTAATTGCTGACTAATAACATTGGGAGTGGTCAAGGGCGTTATCCGGCTGTCGTCGTATAATGGAACAGAGTGATATATAAGGATAGTAAGCACTGCTTGTTCCTGAACAAAAACACTTTCTTTATCCAAGCTGGCTTCGATAAAAACAGGTGAAACATTTTTACCTGATGATTGCTGGTTTGATCCTGCTGGCTTCACATCTAAGGTAATAGGTTTGGTTTTTTCCCCTCGCAAGCTGATTGGGGGAATCACCACATAGCCACTTTGCTTGGGTCTTAGGGTAATAATCCAGTCAGTCCAGGACTGGGTTTTGCCATTCACCGATTGATATTGGCTGCGTTGACTACGTCCTAACACAGAGAATAATTCATGCAAAGGCGACAGGTCGGGTTCAGCACCAAACTCTTGTCTATCACTGCGAAGGGTAAGCTCAACCGTTTCATTTTGATTGATAATGGTTCTGTCCACAGAGGCGGTAAACTTTGCATGGCAGATTACTGACCAACCCATCAGTAACGTTGTCAGCCAGATTAACGCTGATCTTTTTCGAGTTACCATTTGATTTCACTATCCGATTGTTGCTGTTGAAATTGTTTTAAGCGCTGTTGATAGAGCAGTTTTCTTCTTAATAGACCACTGGGGTCATCAGGGATTCGCCTTAACCAGCCTTCTACCTGCTGTTGTTCCAAACTATTAGCATCACCTTCCACCAACTGCTGGGCTTGTTGTTGGGTATCCTGTTGCTCTGTCTCATCAGCTGATTGCTGGCTGAGTTGACTTGCTTTTTCTGACTGCTCGTCTAAGTCTTTTGCATCCTTTTCAGCGTCTTGGCTACTGGACTCTGTCACCTGGTCATCCTGATCTTGCTGACTGCCCTGAGTCGCTTGGTTATTTTGTGCCTGTTGGTTTTGCTGATCTTGGGGGTGTTCGCTAGATTGTGAATCCGACTGACTTTGATCTTGCTGGTTTTTACCTGGCTGGTCATTGTTTTGAGCACGGCTTTGCTGCTGGTTGTTGTCCTGTTGTTGACTATCCTGGTTAGACTGATTCTGGTCATTTTGATCTGGGCTGTTTTGATTCTGGCTTGATTGCTGTTGATTTTGTTGCTGCTGTTGTTGTTTTTTCAGATCTTCCAGAATTTTTTTGTTTTGTTGGGCTTTTTCAAAATCAGGGTTGAGCTTGAGGGCTTGTTCATAGGCATTAATGGCTTCATCCATTTTGCCAGCATAAGCGAACGCATTGCCTTGGTTGTAAAAGCCTTCAGCATTGCCTGTCTGGGCAAAGGACTGGGCTGCTTGCTCATATTGTTGGCTTTGGAATTGGCTGGTGCCTTTCCAGCTGGGGTCAGTAAATAACTCGGCGGCACTGGCCGTATCGCCATTGGCTAATGCCTTAGCTCCTTGTTGGTCACGGGTTTGCCAAAGATCTTGCCACCAACCAGCAGAAGCGGGTTCGGGGAGGGCAAGGGGCACTAACAACACGGCCATTAGCCAGCCCCGCCGGAATCCGGCTAATGCCAGTGGCACTACCAGTAGTAGTAGCCAATAGCCTTGGTCATGCCACTCATCGAAGGTTTGTTCCACCTCCATGGTGTCAGCCAAGTCATCGGTTTCAGGTAATAAACGCTCGATATCCTGGTCAGTTAAGGTGATATCACTGTAGCGACCACCAAACTGCTGGGCTAGATTCGCCAGTTGGCTCCGGTTCAGTTTAGCGATAACAATGGCACCCCGCTGGTCTTTTAATAACGTATTATTCACGCGAATGGGAGCACCTTCTTTGGTGCCGATTCCCAAAATAGACAGCTGATAGGGGGTGTTTTTCAGTTGTTGCTTAATGGTTTGCAGGGTTTCTTTTTCTATGCCATCGGTCATTAACAGAATATCGCCACCACCAGCTTCACTGTTATTGAGCAGCTCAAGCGCCTGGTTAATACCTCGATCGGCACGGCTACCAGTCACTGGCATAATTTCTGGGCTGAGGGCTTTCACTAAGTTAGCAATGGTTTGGCCATCATCTGTTAAAGGAGCAATGGTGTAAGCTTCTCCCGCATAAGCGACCAAGCCGGTTAAGCCTTCCTGCCGTTGTTTCAGTAAGTCGCGTAATTTACGTTTAGCACGGGTTAGTCGGTTGGGTTTTAAATCATCAGCATAAAGTGACAGCGACATATCTAGCACAATCACTAGGGGTTGGGCTGATTTCTGGACGGGTAAGGTGACTTTTTGCCAGCTGGGGCCTGCCAATGCCAAGGTGGCTAGTAACCATGCCAGCAGCAATAAGGCTAATGGCCAGCGCTTAATGGCAGAGCCGGATTCAACCATTAAATGTTTCAGCAAGTGGGTGGGAATCACCTGTTCCCACAGCCCTTGCTTCGGTTGGTAATACCAAAGCCCCCAAACCAGTAGGCAGCCTGGAATTAGAAGTAACAGCCAGAAGGGGCGAATAAAGTGAAAGTCAGCAAGCTCCATCATTAACACCTTCATTTATTGCCGAGTAAATTTGCCACATCAGCATGAGCTTGTTGTTTTGCTGAAGTGGCTGTCAAACGATTGGAAAGACTGGGCCAGAGACGACTGAGGGCCAGACTAAAACTAAGCAACAGCGCAGTTGCCAAAGGCCAGTGGTAATAGCTTTTGCTAGGGCGAAAGGTTTGATCCTGCTGGGAAACCGGCTCTAGTTCATCTAGTAGCGCATAGATTTTATTGAGCTCTTCGCTGTTTCTGGCTCGAAAATACTGGCCTTGGGTTTTAGCCGCCATGGCTTTAAGGGTTTTTTCATCCAAGTCGATGGAAGGATTCACCCGTCTTGCCCCAAAGCTGGTGCCAAAAACACCAGGTAAGATCATTTCATCAGCACCCACGCCAATGGTGTAAATTTTAATACCTTCTTTGGCTGCTAGCTCAGCTGCTTGAATGGGGGTGACTTCACCAGCGGTATTGGCTCCATCGGTTAGTAAAATCAATACTCGGCTATCTGTTGGGCGTTTACGTAATTGCTTAACGCCTAATCCCACTGCATCGCCGATAGCGGTATTTTTACCTGCCATACCAATTAATGCCTCATCAAGCAGGGTGGTGACTGTGTTTAAGTCATAGGTCATGGGGGCTTGTAAATAGGCTTGGCTACCAAACAGAATCAGCCCCAGTCGATCCCCTTTGCGGCGGGCGATGAAATCTTGTAACACACCTTTGACTACTGTGAGTCGGTCAACCTGCTTACCTTTCAGCTTTAAATCTTGATGTTCCATACTGCCGGACAAGTCCACAGCTAACATGAGTTCCCGGCTACTGGTAGGTAAGGAAATAGGCTTACCCACCCAACGGGGTTGGGCCAGTGCAGTTAACAGTAATAACCAGATTAAGATAACCAACAGTTGTTGTAGCCAGTTAGTTTGGGGGTTTTGCTGGTGAGCATCAGTAGCACTAGCCAAACTTTGATAAAAAGGCACGCGAATCGCTGCCTGTTGCTGCTTGGCAGGCGGTGTTAGCCAATAAACGAAAGCGGGTAGGGGCACTAATAACAATACCCAGGGCCAGTTAAACTCAAACATGATGATTGATCCAACGATAAGTAAAGTCTTTGAGTTTGTCTGCTGCAATAGACGGCTGAGGTTGATATTGACCAATGCCAAAAAAACCATCGGGCAGTTGTACTGGGTGGTTGGGTTGATGACTGATTAAAAACCGGTGCCATAGATCACCGGTTAATCCGGCAACCCGGTTGCGACCATAGGCAGTCATTGCCACTTGTTTTAATAGCTGACTACAGGCAGTGACAAATGCCGTTAAGTTTTGTTGGTGTTGATAGTGTTGCCAATAATTATCCAACAACTGAAGGGCTTGTTTACGGTAGCGGCGTTGGATGGCACGTCGATACAGCCAGTAACTAATGCAACCGATAGCAAGGAAAATGAGACCGGCTAAAATCCACCAGCCCGGTGCTAAAGGCCACAGGCTAACAGGCTCGGGTTGTACAATGGGCGCCAACTGCTTTAATACGGCTTCCGGGATGGCTGATGGTTTATCCATGTCGCCTCCTGTGCCCAGCTAGCTTTTCAACTAACTGCGAAATTGCTGGCTGGGTCGTTGAAAGTTGCAATAAAGGCATCCGATAACGTTGGCACATGGTCTCTAATTGCTGCTGCTGGGTTTGCCACTGTTGTTGATAGCGTTGCCGACTAGGCGCATGACGGCTATTAACCGTTAACCGGTGCTGGCCATCCGTGACGGCATAAACGCCGGGTTTGGGTAGTTGCGCTTCTAGTGGATCAGTAATATTGACAATAAATACATCGTTATGTTGAGACAGTTTATAAAGGTGCTGTTCTGCCAACGGGGGTAATTGATAAAAATTGCCCACTAAAATTACCGCACTACCGGGTTTAACCAATTGGCGGCTATGAGCTAAGGCATGACAAAAATAGTCTGAAGAGGGCAGGTTGGCTGTTTGTTGCCAGGATAACGCTTGATTCATTTCTGCTATCCAATGCAACAGTTGCAGGACGGACTTTTTACTGCGCCTGGGTTTTATTTCGTGATGTTGCTGCTGATGGTTAAAGACTAAACCACCGACCCGATCACCATGTTGCAAAGAGGCCCAGGCGAAGGCTGCGGCTGCTTGAGCTGCCGTAACAGACTTAAAATCCTGACGACTGCCAAAAAAGAGTGGCAGACTTTGCTCCACCAGTAAAAAAACGGGGCGCTCTCGTTCTTCTTGAAATAATTTGGTGTGAGGTACCTGGGTGCGGGCAGTGACTCGCCAGTCGATGGTGCGAACATCATCACCTGGCTGATAAACCCGCACTTCAGCAAAGTCGACCCCGCGGCCTTTGAGTTTGGATTGGTATTGGCCTGCCAGACTGCTCCGTACTTTATTGGGGTTATACAGCTGGATATCTTTTGCTGCCAGCCGCAACTGAATTAATTCCTTAATAGATGTATAAGCACCACTCATAATCCTTTAGCCCACCATTAGCTGACTGGTACTACTTGAATTAGGCGGTCAATCACTTGATCAGCATTAACCCCTTCGGCTTCGGCTTCAAAGGTCAGGATTAAACGGTGACGGAATACATCATGAGCAATAGCTTGAACATCATCGGGTGTCACAAAGTCACGACCTTGTAACCAAGCATAGGCACGGGCACAGCGATCCAAGGCTATGGTCCCTCTGGGGCTGGCGCCATATTCCAGCCAGCTGGCCAGTTGATCATCATAAGCTCGGGCATCACGGCTAGCTAACACCAGTTGGACAATATACTCTTCAACTGGCTCAGCCATGTGTAGCGCCAAAATAGCCTGGCGAGCGGTAAAGATATCCGCTTGTGTTACGGCTTGGGCTGGGGGCTTAGCTGCTTCAATGGCTTCACCACGGGCTAGCTGCAATATTTTTCGTTCAGCATCCGCAGTGGGATAGCTAATCATCACATGCATTAAAAAACGGTCCAATTGTGCTTCGGGCAAAGGGTAAGTACCTTCTTGCTCAATCGGGTTTTGGGTTGCCATTACCAAAAATAAATCAGGTAGGGGATAACTGGTTTTACCCACACTGACTTGTCGTTCTGCCATGGCCTCTAATAGAGCCGACTGTACTTTTGCGGGAGCACGGTTAATTTCATCCGCTAACACCAGGTTATTGAAAACCGGGCCTGGCTGAAATTCGAAACTGCCGTTTTCTGGGCGATAGATATCTGTGCCAGTGATATCAGCAGGCAACAAGTCAGGGGTAAATTGAATACGGTGAAACTCAGCTTCTAAACCATCAGACAAGGCTTTAATCGCTTTGGTCTTGGCTAGGCCGGGAGCGCCCTCGACTAATAAATGACCGTCGGCTAACAAGGCAATCAACAGTCGTTCAACTAACCGCTGCTGGCCAATAATCTGGCTAGATAAATACTCTTGTAGGGCAATAATTGCTTGTTTTGCTGTTGTCATATTCCTTCTCTACCACCATGCGTCAAGTGACGAACACTCTCTTTAATAAAAGGTTTAGTCAACAAGTAGGCTAATTAGTTTTATTTATCGCGCAAGGATAAAGAGAATTTTCTGATTTGCAACTTTCTGTTTTGTTGCCTTCTGTTTTCCTGCTCCCTGTTTTTACTACCTGCTCCCTGTTTTACTAATAGGGGAAAGCCATGGAGGTATACTTTCAGTTAACCAATAAACAAGCTGAGGATTTATACCAAAATACACCATCAGGATGAGTTGATTAAAAACTGTATGAATTTTGGCTGGATGAATAAACTTTATTCATCTTGGTTTTTGGGTAAGCAATTCCTATCGCTAGGCTGTTAGACTTATTCGGAAAATACGACTTAAGTTGCTTGCTGACGTTTATCTATAATCCGTCAGTTTATTTACAGCCTATTTGCAAGTGCATAATAAGTGCTCAGCTGGCCTGGGTTGATGAAGTCATGGCTAAGCTCTTGGTCTACGCTTGTAAAGTGTGTGGGTCAGACTGGGCAATACTGCGGAGTTTAAGGTATGGGCTATATTTCAGCCGACAACAAAACTGATTATTTAAAAAAACTAGTGGCCGACGTGGTAACCCATGTGCCGGCCAATCAGGTAGATGCAGTCACAGCATTTACGTACCAGTTCTTTTCAATTGCTGGATTTGAAGATTTATTAAAGTTTCGTAAAAGTGATATTGTCGGCAGCACACTGTCATTTTGGAAATTTATCCAACAGCACAACCCTGAGCAGCCCAAAATTACCATTATTAACCCCGACTATGAGCATTTTGGCTGGCACTCTACTCATACGGTTATACAAATCATTCATCAAGATTTGCCTTTTTTGGTGGATTCTATCCGAATGCGTCTGAATCAGCGTGGTACGACCATTCATTACCTGCAAAATACCGTACTTAACTCTGTACGTGATGATAGCTTTAAGCTGATTCTGCAGTCGGACCAGCAGGGCTCAACAGCTAAAGAAGCGGTTATGTATTTGGAAATTGACCGGCTTGAGCATCAACGCGAGCTAGAGGAGTTAACTGACGAGCTGAATGGGGTGCTCTCTGATGTCAGGCTAGCGGTGGCTGATCATCATGCAATCTGTGATAAAGTAGCTGCACTGACTGATCAATTGGCAAGCTCTCATCCTGCTGATCAAATAGAAGAAGAACAGGCCTTTTTAAGCTGGCTGTTAAGCAATAATTTCACTTTCCTTGGTTATGAGGAAATTGAAGTAAAAGGTAAGGGTAAAAGTAAAAAACCGGTTGCTATCACTAGCTCCGCACTGGGCTTGCTTAAGTCAAAGCGTGTAGCAGCACATATCGATTGTGACTTTTTATCGAATAAAGACATTATCAGTTTTTCTAAGTCGGGCTTACGTTCCAGTGTGCATCGGCCAGCTTACCCTGACTATATTGCAGTTAAACAATTTGATAAGGCCGGCGAGGTAGTGGGTGAAGCCCGTATTATGGGGTTATATACATCTCCTGTCTATTCTGAAAGCCCCAGGCTTATTCCTATTTTGCGACAAAAAGTCCAGGCGGTGATTGATCGTAGTGGTGTAGAGCCTTCCAGTCACCATGGCAAAGAATTAGCCCAGATTTTAGAAGTGTTTCCGCGGGAAGAGCTGTTTCAAATGCAGTTTGACCAGCTGTTTGAAACGGCTATGGGTATTTTACAAATTCAAGAAAGACGGCAGATTCGGGTATTTATTCGCCAGGATAAAAACTGCCTCTTTTACTCTTGCTTGGTTTATGTGCCAAGGGATGTCTACAGTACCCAATTGCGGATGAAAATGCAGGCTATTTTAGAGCAGCGTTTGGGTACGGTTGACTCTGAATTTACTACCTATTTTTCAGAATCTGTGCTGGCACGGGTGCATTTTACGCTTCGATTGAACCCTGAAAATGTGCTGGATTACAACCTGCAAACGATTACCAATGAAATTATCCAAGCGGCATACTCTTGGGAAGATGAGTTTAAAGATACCTTATTGGAAGCCAAAGGTGAGGTAGCAGGTAACCACTTGGCGAACCTGTATTGCAGTGGTTTTCAAGCAGGCTATCGGGAAACATTTTCACCAAGAACCGCTGTTGTGGATGTGGAGCACTGTGAGTCGTTGTCAGAGAGTCATCCACTCACCATGAGTTTCTATCAGTCGATTGATGATGTGGATAATCGGCTGCGTTTTAAGGTCTTTCATCAGCACCAGCCATTGCCATTATCTGACTTGATACCGATTATTGAAAACCTGGGCTTGCGAGTGATTGGAGAGTATCCTTACACCGTTCGTAAGTCGACAGGTGAGTCAATCTGGATTCATGATTTCACCTTGCTCTACGGCAAGCACCAGCCAATTAATGTACAACAGGTGAATACTATTTTTCAGGATGCCTTCCAGCATATCTGGTTTGGTCAGGCTGAAAATGATGGTTTTAACCGGCTGATTCTGGGTGCACAATTAAGCTGGCGACAAGTGTCGGTATTAAGAGCCTATGCACGTTATTTAAAACAAATTCGGTTTGGTTTAAGCCAACCCTATATCGAACAGACCCTAACTGAAAATATAGAAATTGCTAGGCTATTGGTTGAATTGTTTGAAGTTCGCTTTAACCCTGAATTGCCATTGGGCAATGGGCAGCGTAAAGAACATCAGCAAGCCCTGGAGCATAGCATTTATGCTGCCCTCGATCAGGTCAGTGTGCTTAACCAGGACCGAACCATTCGTCGCTATGTGGATGTTATTAATGCCACTTTACGAACTAACTTTTTCCAGCCTGACGCTCATGGCCAATTAAAAGATTATATTTCACTTAAATTTTCACCTACTCAAATTCCACAAATTCCACTGCCTTGCCCCATGTTTGAAATATTTGTGTATTCACCTCGGGTGGAAGGGGTGCATTTACGGGGTGGTAAGGTTGCCCGTGGTGGTTTGCGTTGGTCTGATCGGTTAGAAGATTTCCGTACGGAAGTATTAGGCCTGGTCAAAGCCCAGCAGGTGAAAAATGCGGTGATTGTGCCAGTAGGCGCTAAAGGTGGCTTTGCCCCTAAACGACTACCGACGGATAGTCGAGAAGCCATGTGGGAGGAAGGGATCGCCTGCTACAAAACCTTTATTCGTGCGTTACTGGATGTGACGGATAATTTACAGGAAGGTAAGGTGATTCCACCTCAATCGGTAGTACGTTATGACGGAGATGACCCTTATTTGGTGGTGGCGGCTGATAAAGGCACAGCCACCTTCTCTGATATTGCTAACCAGCTGGCAGATGAATACGGCTTCTGGTTAGGTGATGCTTTTGCGTCTGGTGGCAGTGTGGGCTATGACCATAAGAAAATGGGAATTACCGCGCGTGGTGCCTGGGTGTCTGTACAACGGCACTTCCGGGAAAAAGGCATTGATATCCAAAAAGATACCATATCTGTCGTGGGTATTGGAGATATGGCAGGTGATGTGTTTGGTAATGGTATGCTGCTGTCAGAAAGCCTGGCGGTAGTGGCTGCCTTTAACCACATGCATATTTTTATTGATCCCAACCCATTAATTTCACAATCATTTAAAGAGCGGCAGCGGCTGTTTAATTTACCTCGCTCCAGCTGGATGGATTACGATCAGTCATTAATTTCTGCTGGGGGGGGCGTTTTCTCTCGAGATGCCAAATCAATTACGATTACACCTGAAATGAAGGAGCGGTTTGCGATTGATGCCGATCAATTACCTCCCAGTGAGCTGATTACTGCCCTGTTAAAATCGCCCGTTGATTTAATTTGGAATGGGGGTATTGGTACTTATGTGAAAGCAGCTACTGAATCTCATGCGGATGTAGGCGATCGGGCTAATGATTCATTACGGATCAATGGTAAAGAATTACGTTGCCAAGTCGTCGGTGAAGGCGGCAACTTAGGCCTTACTCAGCTAGGTCGAGTTGAATATTGCTTAAATCAGGGCGCTTCCAATACTGACTTTATTGATAATGCCGGAGGTGTCGATTGCTCGGACCATGAAGTCAACATTAAGATCTTGTTGAATGAAGTGGTAAGCAATGGCGATATGACCCTTAAGCAACGTAACCAGCTGCTTGAGGCGATGACTGATGATGTTGCTGACCTGGTGCTAATGAATAATTACCGACAGGTGCAGGCTATTTCTCTAGCTCAGCAAGAAGCCACCCAGGTCATGGATGAAAGTAAACGCTTTATTCACTACCTGGAAGCACAGGGCAAACTAAACCGCGCTATTGAATTTTTACCTGATGATGAAGGGTTGGCAGAACGGGTGGCGAACAACCAAGGGCTTACCCGGCCAGAGCTGTCATTATTGATTTCTTACAGTAAAGCAGACCTGAAAGAAGCCTTGCTGGCTTCCGATGTGCTGGCTGATGCTTATTTGGCTAGGGAAGTAAATACAGCATTTCCACCGGTATTGGTAGAAAAATTTGGTCAAGCGATTGAAAGTCATCGACTCAGAAAAGAAATTGCGGCTACCCAAATTGCCAATAATTTAATTAATATGATGGGCATTACCTTTGTTCATCGTTTGCAATTATCAACAGGGGCAGAGCCGGCAGATATTGCTAAAGCCTTTGTGGTCGCTAGAGACATTTTTGCAATTAATGATTACTGGCAGCAAATTGAATCATTAGATCATAAAGTACCTTCTAGTATTCAGCAGGAAATGATGGCTGATTTAATTCGACTGACCCGTCGAGCGACACGCTGGTTAATTCGCATGAAGCGTAAAGAGCTTAATGCGGAAGAGTGTGTTGCGCATTATGGTCAGCAAATTCGTGAGTTTAGTCAGTTACTGCCTGATTTATTGGGCGATGAAATGCGTCAGGTATGGCAGGCTAAAACTCAGGAATTAGTCGAAAAAGGTGTACCCGAAGACTTAGCTGGTTTTGTCAGTGGCTATAAATATCTGTCTTATGGTTTATCAATCGTGAAAGCGGCAGATCAAACTGGGCAGCCATTAACCAAGGTAGCGCAAACTTATTTTGCGATTGGCGAGCGTTTGCATTTACACTGGTTTGCGCAAGAGCTGGGTAACTTGGAAGTGTTTAACCATTGGCAATCCATGGCCAGAGAAAGTATTCGAGATGAACTTACCTGGCAGCAGCGGGCATTAACAGTAGCGGTATTAAATATGGAAACGGCTGTTGAAAATATCGCTGAACGGATTGAGCAGTGGATTAATCAGCACCAGATATTGGTCGGGCGTTGGGATGCCATGCTGGCAGATCTACGTGGCCAAACCAACTGTGAGCTAGCGATGTTTACCGTTGCAAACCGAGAGTTAATGGATTTAGCCCAGAGCGGCTCACGGTAGTATTTAACACTAGATAGTTTTGTGCTCCCTCTCCCTCTGGGAGAGGGTGTTGAGAATAACGCTAGTGTCCGATATGGAGTAAAAGGGGATTCTTCGCCGCTCTTGAAAGACCATCCCTGGTCTATCAAGAGCTAAAAAGGCATCCTTGCCTTAGCTACAAAACACCCTGTTACTCCATATCCGCTAACTTTTACGATAACCTCTAATGGAGGAGAGGTAAAAAAACACCAAACATGCCCACCATTACTGTTGAATTAATGATTCCAGCAGACGAATTTCTAGCCTTATATCGCGGCACAGCTCGCGATGTAGTGGCGACCTCCATTGACGGTCGAACAGTTCGATTCCCAGCCAAAGTCTTACAGCCCTTTGTCACTCAAGCAGGTATTCATGGCCGCTTTAGTATTGAGTTTGACCAACACTTTAAGTTTAAAAAAATAACTCAGTTGTCGTAACCTAATCTTTTTGTAAAAAGACAGCGACGGGTAAGATTTGTTACTATAGCTCCCGACAGAAGCCTTGTTTTAGGTTAGTCTGTTTATTAAGCAGTTGTTTTATTGGGGATGTTAAGGGCGGTAGCGCTCCGTTCATATTAAACTAACTGTTCAATATTTCAACTCTTGATGCTTTTGTTTTTATTATTAGTTAACTGGAAAAAGAATGAAACACATAAATAAGTTGATTGTTGTTGGTTTGTTATCACTTTCTAGCAATGTGTTTGCAATACCTACAAGTGATAAACTAATTGATCAAATAGGTATTCAAGGTTTGTCACCAGATGAAATTGTCATTACTAACTTGGCTGGTTGGGGTGCTGCAGGATGTGAAAAAGCAAGACATGTCATTTTAGGTGCATCTGTTAATAATCGACAAGAAATGCTTTCTGTAGCGTTGGCTGCAAAAATGGCCCAAAAAGTTGTTCGCTTCTATGGTAATTGTGATACCTCAAATGGGGATGATCGATTTAATGCCACTTACATTATAGTTAAGTGAATTACGAATAGGTACAACTATACGCAACACGAATGATGTCTAGGCTCATCGGGCCTCGTCATTTGATGGCCGCACCTAAAAACCATTCGTATTGGGTATAAATAGGGTGTTATTGAAAATTATCTTAAATAAATCTGGAAGTTAAGCATTTTAAATTCTACTAACTGAATAAAAGCAGGTAAAAAATCAGAGTGTAATTGTTTAGTCACGCAATTTGACCAAGAAAATTAAGTTGTAACAGCAGTCCCAACCTTTGGGGAAACCTACAACTTGCTTTGGTTTCCCTAGGTTGCGGTGTTAAAAAAGAGCGTGTAGAAACTTGAAAATTAGAAGCACAGAAGAATTAGCAAACTATGTAAATCGTGGTAATAAAGTGAAGTACATATTTTTTTGGGGGCATCAAAAACATAAAGATGCTGTCTCAAAATCATGCTTTAGCCAGTGGTATGACTCGCCTTTCGAAAAAGAAGGCAACTATTTTCTAACAGCTGAGCACTACATGATGTATCGCAAGGCGCTGTTGTTTAATGACGCTAAGGCCGCAGAAATACTGTTAGCTGCTAGTAATCCAGGAGAAGCTAAAGCAATAGGGCGTGAAGTTAAAGGTTTTGAGCAATCACTGTGGGATGCCCATCGGTTTGAAATAGTTGTATCTGGTAACTTGGCAAAATTTAGTAGTAACAGCGATCTTAAAGAATTCTTGCTCAACACAGGTAAACGAGTGCTCGTAGAAGCTAGCCCAGTAGATAAAATATGGGGTATAGGGTTGGCGGAAGAAAATCCAGCTTGTAAAAACCCTAACTTATGGAAAGGGCTTAATTTATTGGGATTTGCGTTAATGGAGGTTCGAGATCAACTGTTGATAAAATGAATTGTAGCTAATAAACCGTAAGTAAAGTTTGTGCTGTTATGGAGTAATATGGAAAACATATTTATTGAAGAAAAGGCTGTTAGTCTTAAAGGTAAGGAATTATTAGAGGTAAAGAAAGCGTTGGTAAGTTCCTTATCTGACTTTCTTTCTATTGAGTTTGAAATTATTAACTCTAAGGATGTTTGCTCTATACATAGTACGGCAATAATGACTAATCAAGGAAGTTCAGCTTATGAACTAGCTTGGCAAGGATTTATCAGTACCACCAATTATAGATCGGATGGTAGACTAGAATATGGTGCTTTTTTATTAGTCACCTGAAAGGTTAAAACCACCGGCTTTTAGCCAGTCAGCTTTAGCTATGATACTCTGAGTCTACTTATATAATGCTGTAGGGGTATTGCGATGGACTATAGATATGGTAGCCATACAGTTTTCAAAATTCAGTATCATTTTGTATTTGTAACGAAATATCGTTATCAAGTGCTAAAAGGTGATGTTGGTTTAAAGGCTCGAGAGTTAATACGACAGACATGCCATACTTTTGAAATTGATATATTAAAGGGTGTCATTAGTAAGGATCATGTACATCTGCTAGTTTCAGCGCCACCCAATATGGCTCCTAGCGAAATAATGCGAAGAGTAAAAGGTCGAACGTCGGCAAAACTGTTTGAAAGCTATCCTGATTTAAGGAAAAGATACTGGGGTCGACATTTTTGGGCTAGAGGTTATTTTTGTGTGACTTCAGGAGATGTAACAGAAGAAATGATAAAAGAATATTTAGAACATCACTTTGAGCCGAGGATTGATGATAATTTTAGGACTGAAGACTGATAAAAAAAACGGGTCTTCGACCCGTATCCGGACTTTCAGTCCATATTACTAACCCACCTACTTTAGTAGGTGGTTGTTTAGTTCCTATTATCGGTAATACAAGAGTCAGTGCTTTGAGACTTGATAACCTGCAACAATAGTATGACTATGCTTATCGATATATACGGTTAAAAAATGATAGTAATTGGTATGATATAGGGTGGCAAGTTGATGAATTTGAAGAGTTTGAAAATTGGTATGTATAGCCAAAGCGAATGGTTTTTAGGGGCGGCCGTCGAGCGATGAGTTCCAGTAGCACTCTTTTATTAATTTAGGTTGCTACCGCAAGTCATACCGTAGCAGACTTGCCCCCATGAGTTTATGTTTTAATAAATGATTGGGGTGAAGAGAGACAACAACAAACCCTAAAAATCATTCGAGACGGGTATAGAGAGGTTACTTTGAACCTAGAACTTAAAATTCCCCCCTTGCTATTAATGATCATATTTGCAGTGTTGATGTATTTTGTTGATACGCTTTTTCCAAGTGCTGGTGTGGCTGGCCATTATCTAATGACGCTTGTATTAGCTATTACTGGTGTTATCTTTATTTTTGCTGGTGTATTACATTTCCTTCAAGCAAAAACCACGGTTAACCCGACTGCACCAGAAGAAAGTTCTAGTCTGGTTACTCATGGCATCTACAGCATTACCCGAAACCCGATGTATGTAGGGTTTGCAATACTGCTAATGGGGTGGTCTGTTTTGCTCTCTAATGTCTATTCACTATTATTAGTCTTCGGATTTATTTGCTATTTAAATCGGTATCAGATTAAGGCAGAAGAGCAGGCATTGGAAAACTTATTTGGTGAAAAATACCTTACATATAAAAAGAGGGTTAGTAGGTGGCTTTAGGCAATATTTTATTGTTTAAAACTGATTAAAGAATAGCTGTATTCTATTACCATAGAATGAGCTGATGACGCTTACACTGTATTTTAATAGACAGTATTATTATTTGACTAAGTTATGGCCTACCATATTCAATAAATATATCTAGTTAAAAAAAGTCTAAGACAGCCGATAAGGGATAATCCTATTATTGCTAGCACATCGTAAAAATTTTATCAACAAATATTTCATTTTTAGGCTTTAAAATACCGAGAATATGGATAATCCACAGTGTTATTTAGTTAAATTAAAAGTTACAATATATTGATTTTATTAAGAGTGTAGAGGTAACGAATGTACACAGATGAAGATCTTAATTATGCAATAGATAAGGGTATTTTTACTGAAGCTTCTGTCACTGCATTTCGAGAGCAGTTATCTAGATTAAGAAGTGGCCCTGCTGTTGATGAAGAAAACTTTAGGTTAGTAACTAGTTTTAATGACATATTTGTTGTAATCGCTTGTTCTTTATTGTTGTTCTCTTCATGGTGGGTGATACAAACAGTAAATGATACTCTCGGTATGCTGGTATTTACAGTGTTATCTTGGGGGCTAGCAGAGTTTTTTGTGCTTAAAAAAAGAATGGCATTACCTGCAATTTTATTACTGCTGTCATTTGTTCCTGGTATTTTTTTGTTTAGCGTTAGTGTATTGCCTTTATCAGATGGGGTTTCTTTTATGACTGCTGCTGGAATAACGGTGATAGCTACTTATATACATTGGCGGCGATTTAATGTACCTATTACGATTGCTACCGGAACTGCTGTGGCTGTTGGCTTTCTTGTAACAATGATTTTGGCAATTTTCCCTGGAATGAAAGAGTGGTACTTAAGTATATTTTTTGTTTTTGGTATTTTAGTTTTTGTTTATGCAATGTACTGGGACGCTTCTGATCGGTCTAGGACTTCTCGTCGTTCTGATGTTGCTTTTTGGCTTCACCTCTTATCTGCGCCACTTATTATTCATCCTGCTTTTTCAGGTTTAGGTATTTTGTCAGGTAGTGAGAGCTTAGTAAGCATGGCTATTGTTATATGCCTATATTTGTTATTAACATTTATTTCTATTGTTATTGATAGAAGAGCATTTATGGTTTCTTCTCTAATTTATGTGGTTTATGCATTATCAAGTTTACTAAAAACATATGGGATTGTTAGCTATAGCTTTGCATTTACTGGTGTTGTTATTGGTGCAGCCCTTTTGCTGTTATCTGCTTTTTGGCATCCAACTAGAGTTGTAGTGATTAGTTTTTTACCAAGCAGGCTGAAAAACTACTGTCCTGAAGTTAATGTAATTAATTAATAAATGTGAGCGCAGATAGTAAGGTTATACTCAGTATTTGTAGAGTATCAGTATTTGATAGTAAATTAATTAAATTCGTTTAGTTGTATATAAGTAGTTGTTAGATAGTTAAATGGATAAGCTAAGAAAATATTCATCAATTGAAAACTCATATCAAGATGAATTTATTAATAAAATTATTGCTCATAAGTTAGGTGTTAGTGAGTATTTTGTTCAAGAAAAAGTGCATGGTGCTAACCTTAGCTTTTGGACAGATGGTGTATCAATCAAGTCTGCTAAACGAATAGGTTTTATTGAGGAGGATGAAAATTTTTACTCTAATACGAATCTTGATGTCAAAAATAAGTATGAGAGTCTAGTATACAAAATATTTAAAGCTGTTTTTTCAATACATCAGAATATTAAAACAATAGCAATCTTTGGGAAGCTTTTTGGAGGGGGATATCCACACCCTGATGTTGTTAAAGATAAAAAAGCAGTCACGATTCAAATATGGTGGATTTCATGAAAGAATATGGTTCAGCATTTAAAACTCTTGAAAAGAAAGAGCAAAAAGTTATCACAAAGTCACTTGGTTGCACCACTAGTGAAAAATTATATGAACAAAGAGCTTGGCAATTAGAAAAGAAAGTACTCGTAGTGGATTGGCAGGGCAGTTTTGTCATGCCAATGGCTTTCCTATGGTGTTATAATAACACCAACTAACCTATCGCCAATTATCACTCAGTATCCGCACTTCACGCTGGGGAAAGGGTATTTCAATACCGTTTTTTTGGAGGGTTTCGAGAATAATTAGCAGTAGATCGCCGCCTACTCGATTACGACCGTCATCAATGCCTTCCATCCAGAACTCAACAAACATATTGATACCAGAGTCACCAAAACTATCGATTTCACAATCAGGACGTTCTTCAAAGGGGATATTATCCCCGCTGATGACTTGAGGGTGTTCTGCTACAGCAGTTTTAACCAGCTCGACCATATGACGGACATCGGTTTTATAGGCAACTGAAAAATCTACACGATAACGCTGCTTAGTATTTTTGTGAGTCCAGTTGGTAAATGAACTAGTAATAAATTTTTCATTGGGCACAACGATGTCTTTTCCATCGAAGGTTTCCAGTGTAGTTGAGCGCATGTTCAATTGGGTCACGACACCGGTTCGGCCATCCTCTAGCTCTACATAGTCACCAACTGAGACTGAGCGATCCAGCAGAATAATCACTCCAGAGATAAAATTGGACGCAATGGCTTGCAGCCCAAACCCCAAACCAACCCCTACGGCGCCACCAAATACTGCCAGAGCCGTAAGGTTAATACCCATCACCTGTAGCATTAGCAGGAAGATGATGAAGAAAAGAGCAATTTCAAACAGTTTGGCCAGCACTTCACGCGTGCGAAAATCTAACGATTGTTGTTTACGGATCAGGGTTTGACCCGTGGAGTTAGATACTCGCCCCAGCCAAAATAATAGTGAGCCAAAAAGAATAACTCTTACCAACCCATAAGCTGACAGGTTGATGTTTCCGACTTTAATAGCGATGGACTCAAGCACCAGGATAATATCATCCAAAATGCCAACCAAATGTAAGAATAAAATAGGTAGACCAATCCAGCGGAATACCTGTGCCACGAGTTTGTGGGTAATAACCAAACTGACGAATGAGTTGAATAATAATAATATGGCTGCTACTAAGGCGAATTGCATTACCCAGCCATCCTCCAGAACCAATTGACTGAACTCTAAGGTCAATCGTAATAGTAAGATGGCAAATAACGGAAATAGTAACTTCCCAAAGCGGAAAAATAGATCATGAATCGGGAAGCTTTCGGGAGGTGACGGTCTTTGTTTAAAAATAGGGATATGTTTACGAAGTCGGCTGGCAAGCATATAAGCCAGTGTATAAATCAGAATAATAACGGCAATTTCGCTATAGGTTTCAATCCGTGAGACCGTATCAATAACTTTACTCAGAGTGCTATTGATTAGGTCCAATAAGGCTTCCTTGCGCATATTTCCCTACCTTTTATGGCACCCTCATTGGACCAAACCCTATATGAAATAACGATTATCCTGCTTGCTGATGATGAACCTCTTCGGCAATTTCCAAGGCCTCCTTGGGTAACTTCTTGGGTTTGGCCTTTTGTTTGCGTTGGTTTTTTATCGGGATCATTGAGCGCATCGATTCCAATTTACCGAAACACAACAGCTTGTCGTCTGCCTCAAGTTGACGACTGGATTTGGGGTTGGGAATCACTTTATTGCCCCGATATAAAGTTAGTACATTAATATCCTGGTCGGGTAAACCAGACTCAGATATGGTCTGGCCGATATATTGTGAGCCCTCCGGAATATAAAGCTCAGTTACACCGTAGCCTTTGCTTACGGTTAGGCGTTGGCGAATGTCTATCTCGGGGAAGTCTACCTGGGCAGAGATATAGTCAATAATCGCACCTGCAATATCCAGTTTGGTGCAGGTTTCAATGCCTTCCAAACCAGGGGAAGAATTTACCTCCATTATTTGAGGCCCATCGGCACCTTCAAGCATATCAACACCAGCCACCTGTAATCCCATTATCTGGGCAGCACGAACGGCTACTTCTTTGTATTGGTCATTCAATTCGACCGCTTCGGTAATACCACCACGATGGACGTTACTGCGGAATTCCTGCCCTTGGGCTACCCGGCGCATGGCTGCCACAACCTGGTTACCGACAACGAAGGCGCGAATATCCTTACCTTTACTTTCCGCAACAAACTTTTGTACCAGTACGTTTTGCTTTTGGCTTTGTAGCAATTCGATTAGTGCTTCAGCAGACTTAGTGCTCTCCGCTAACAAAACTCCAATACCCTGAGTACCCTCAATCAGCTTAATAATGACCGGTGCATTGCCCACCCGTGCAATGGCGGGCAACACATCCTTTTTATCGCGCACGTAATTGGTTTTTGGAATACCAATGTGATGTCGACTCAACAGTTGAAGGCTGCGCAGCTTATCGCGTGAATTAAGAATACCATGTGCTGTATTTGCACAGAAAACATTCATCTCCTGAAACTGTCGTACAACAGCGGTACCGAAATAGGTAATAGAAGCACCAATGCGTGGTAGTACAGCATCAATTTCTTTTAACTCCCGTTGCCTGTAGTAGAGACTGGGAGAACCTCTTTCTAGATCAATCGCAAATTTCAACGTGTTCATCACTTTTACATGATGTCCACGGTCCAACGCTGATTCTTTCAGCCGGCGGGTGCTATAACATTTGGGTCCACAAGAGAGGATGGCAAGATTCATCAAAATATCCAAGGTAGTTGTTTTCCTTTAAGCCTTGTATATTCTGATTAAAAAGCAAGTAAAACCCCTTAAGAATGGGTGTTGTCATTTAATTGTCAACGGATTGCAGTTTTAATACCTATTGAAGATGTCATGTAGACTCCATCTGTTTCCCTCCTTAATAGGCTGGGACTAGACGCTGTTTGCAGATTATACAGCTAATATTGTCCGGTTCTGGTTTTAAATAAATCAATCTTAATGTAATCTGGCGTCATAAAAATAATGACGGTAGGCTGACTGCCCGATGTGTGGTGTATAAGTACGAAATATAAATGAATATTATGAACAATCAGTTGTCAAGCATTTCTAGCTTATTGTAAGCAGTTTAGAGGATATAAACGTTTTGATGATGAAATGTTTAGTTTGTTGGCTAAATACGGTGTCACTGAAACACACGATGGCGAATACCAACTCAGTTTTCCAAAAATATGGGAAGCCCATAATTATACTCAACCGCCTAACCTCATGACGAGTCTTGAAAAACTTAAAATGCCTTGTATTGCAATACGAGGGAAACCCTCTGTTTTTTTGACTGAGTCAACCTGGCAAGACTGGCAAACTCGCTGCCCGCATTTTTTATTCAAAGAAAACCTTGAGTATGGCCATTTGTTCCCACTTGAAAACCCCTCAACTTGTTATGAAATTATTTCAGAATCTTTAACTGAGCTGTCATTAATTGATTGAAAAGTCCTTACTTAATAGACTAGGGCTATTCGTCTTATAGGCTAACTGTACCTTGTCATTTGATGCCGCAGTGAAAAACTATGCGGATTGGGTATAACCAGTGCTCTATCAAATGTTTCATAAAGCTGTCACATAAATTAAAAAATTTGTGTCTGGTGGAATATTCAGATTAAGCTGCTAACTTTAAAAAGTTGACTGAAATAGACTAGGCATGACTCAGCTGTACTTTCAGAGTGTATAGGATAGTGTATAGACTGAATAGGGGCTGGTTCCCAGGGATAGAATATGGATCATGATGGACTAGTGGCATTTTTACAATCAGCAAAAAGTACCGGTTACCAATGGATTGGAGGTAATGAAGGTCAGCCCTGCCGGGATCAAAGTCGACAGTTCCTGTATACCGAAGGTGATTACCATTATCGTGACCATTATTTTGGTTACCGTCAGTTTGGTGGAGAAGAAGTCGTTTGGTTAAATCAGCAACCTATATGGCAAATGTTGTATTTTGGCCACATCATTCAGTCCCAGCCCTGTGAGCCTGTTTTTACCTTTTTGCAGGAAGCCTTGCAACAACCAGATGCTAATCTTCCTTTACGTGGTCCCGAACAACTCAATCAAGCGCAGTGGCAGTATCATTTAATAGTGGAAGGAAAATTGCAACAGTTCCAAGGTGTTGAAGAGGTATCCTTGGACGGCCAATTGGTTTATCAGCTACGACTCATAGGAGGCTATCTTAAGTAACAAAGTCGTAGTAAAGGGTATACCGCTAAAATTATGTCAGTTTTGTTGTCAGATCATAAAACCAGGTCTAACTTGTTCATAATATAACTGATTATTTTGGTTACCCTTATGAGGTGGAAAGCACTATTCATTGGGATTTTGTCTTTACAACTGGGCTTACTGAACTCAGTGGGTTTTGCGGGCGCTAACACATTATTAGTGGTGACTGAAGACTTTCCTCCGTTTCAATTTCCAACCCCTGAAGGCGAGGTATCAGGCATGGCCACAGAAGTGGTCAGAGAAGTACTGGATCAAGCAGGTATCAAAGCAGAAATACGCTTATATCCCTGGGCTAGGGCTTATAAGCTAGCCCTCAAAGAAACGAATGTATTAATCTACTCCATTGCCAGAACCCGAGATCGTGAGCATCATTTTAAATGGATTGGGACTATTACCCCTTATAGTGTTTATTTATGGAAGTTGGCATCACGCGACGATATTCAGCTAAAAACATTAGAAGATGCCAAACAGTTCATCATCGGTGGGGTAACTAATGATGTTAAGCAAGACTATCTGGTTAACCATGGGTTTGATGTAGGGGAGCAAGTCATGTTAACCAACAGTGACACCCTGAACTTGAAAAAGTTAACGAAAGGGAGAATCGATTTAACACCGTTTGATGAAGTTGCATTTGCCCATACTGCCAGGCAGTTAGGATTCAAGATGGAAAATTATAAGCGAGCATTTTATATAGAGGAGCTATCTTCTGAACTCTATATGGCAATGAGTATCTTAACGCCAGATGATTTGGTATATAACTTAAGACGAGCCTTAGACAAAGTGAAAGACTCTGGCCGTTATGACAAAATTAAAGAAAAATATCTAAAATAGCCTGTCATTTTTCTTTGGGTATCATACTCTCATTGTGAATTATTAGTCTGATTAGTTGCTGAGCTATATCGTATTTTTTATAAGATAAAACCAGTTTTTTACAAAGGATATGACTAATCGAGAGGTTGTTATTCAACGATATATCACTATAAGAAACATAAAAAAACAGTTAACTATAAAAAAATATAAATAAAGGCTGAATAACTTTTACACTGTTATTAATGATTTTCGATAAATGAGAGGAGTATTATCAAATGCTTATCAGTCGCTTAAAAACGATGTTGTTGATGGGGTTGCTGTTATTGGGCAATCACGTTAATAGTGAAGGGTTAGATAAGCTGACTTTTATCACCGAGTCATATCCTCCCTATAATTTTGAAAATTCAGGTATATTAAGAGGCATTTCAGTTGATTTATTAGTTGCTGCTGCCCAAAAAGTGAGTCAGCCTGTGACACGTAATAAAATAAAGCTTTATCCTTGGGCCAGAGGATATCGTAATGCTGTCGATGGCCCAAATATTGTGCTGTTTGCGACTACCCGTACGGAAGAGAGAGAGCCTCTCTTTAAGTGGGCGGGCCCTATTACAGCCACTCGCATCGTATTATTGGCTCCCAAAGCAAGTAATATTTCAATCAAGTCGCCTGAAGACCTAAAAAAATATAAAATTGCAGCGATTCGCGATGATGTGGGAGAGCAGTTGGTTGTTGCGTTAGGTATTGAAAAAGGAAAGATCAAGTCTTCTGCAAATGCTGATTCAGTAGTCAAAAAATTAGCCAACAATAAAGTGGATATGTGGGCTTATGAAGAAAACGTAGCCCGTTGGTTTATTAAGAAAAATAACTTAAATAACGATGATTATGCTACTGTTTACGTCTTGAAAGAGGCTGAACTCTATTATGCCTTTAGTAAAGATGTGTCTGATACGGTAGTGGCTTCTGTTCAGGAAGGAATTGATAAAGTCAAAGCAGCCCCTGGTAAAGTAGGGAAAACCTTATATGATGATATTATGAGTGAATATATGTAGTTTTACTCCATTGAGGTAATAACGAGGGGGGTAGACAATGAGACTACCCCTTTTTAATGCTATAATGAAAAGCTTGGTTTTATTGCTACTTTTGCTAGGCAGTTACGTGGGGGGGAATGTCGTAGCTGCTGAAGAAATGACGGATCTCATAAAGAAAAGATTTGCCAAGTTAACTTTTATTACTGAAACTTATCCACCCTATAACTTTGTCGAAAAGGGTATTTTGAGAGGGATAGCGGTGGACTTGCTGATTTCAGCCATTCAACGACACACTATCACCTTAAAGCGACAAAGTATTAAAGTTTACCCATGGGCCCGTGGGTATCAAAAACTACTGAAAGGCCCGAATATTGTGTTGTTTAGTACCACACGAACTGATGCGAGAGAAAGTCTATTCAAGTGGGCAGGTCCAATTTCAGCGACTCGTATTGTATTAATTGCTGCTAAGTCCAGACAAATTAAGATAACGTCAAAACTAGACACACATAATTATATTATTGGTGGTATTCGTGATGATGTGGGTGAGCAGTTAGTGTTGGCAACGGGTTATCCAAGTAATAAATTTATATCGCAAGCCAACGCTAGTTCCATTGTTCGGATGTTAGCCAAGCAAAGAATAGACCTGTGGGCATATGAAGAGTATGTCGGTAGCTGGTTTATCAAACAGAATCAATTGAGAGTTGATGATTTTGAAACGGTATTTTTACTGAAAGAGGCACAACTCTATTTTGCTTTTAGTAAAGATGTCGATAATAATTTAGTTAATCTATTGCAACAAGGTATTGATAAAGTAAAAAAAATACCCGGTACTGTGGGAGACACTTTGTATCAAGATATATTGGGCCGTTATATGTAGGTCTGGTCGATTTCTTTTGATTATATAACTAAAGACGTGTGCCCAATTTGAGGCGAGTTAGAATGAGTGATTTTATCAAGAAGCTGTCAATTAAGGCGAAGATTAATGGTAATTCATTAATTATACTAGCCGTTCTGGTAATCAATGCGGCTTTTGCCATTTACTCTATGAGACAAATAGGGAATGAACTGCACACTATCGTAGTAGAAGACTTGCCGTTAAATGAACACTTAACTCTAGCGACTGAAAGTCAGCTGGAGCAGACTATTCACTTAGAGCGAGGTATACGTTATGGGCAGCAGAATAAACAGAGTGAAGCCAATGGTGAGTTAACTAAATTCAATAAGTATGGCAGTCAGTTTAAACAAGAGATGCAAGCCAGTCATAAGATTATTGACACCGCTATCGCACAAGCACATGATCCAGCGCATGTAAAAAAATTCAATGAAACCAAACAGCAGCTATTAAAAATTGAGAAAGAGTATGTTGAATATGAAAAGCATAGCCATGAGGTATTTAGCAAGTTAACTTCAGGTAAAGCCAGTGAGATTGCATCGTTAACTGAAAAACTTGAAAAGGAAAGTGATCAGCTAGCCAAAGAGTTAACCACGTTATTAGGCAGTATTGAGCACTTTATTCTTGAAGCAGGGCAACGGGCTGAAGCGCATGAACAAACAGCCTTAAAAGTACTATTAGCTTTAACTGTACTATCAATCATTATATGTGGCTTCACCAGTATGACGGTTTCAAACTTTGTGTCGAAACGGTTAAAAAATGCAACACAAGGATTGGAGTTTATTTCGCAAGGTGATCTTACACAAACGGGTGATACTGATAGCCAGGATGAGTTACAACAGTCAATACAAAAAATGCGTAATAACTTGTTAGATATTATAAGCCAAATTAATAATACATCAGCAACGCTGTCAACAAATACAGACAAAATGTCTTCCCTTTCTAGTGAAGCCAGCAATAATACCCAACAACAACAGCTTGAGATTGATCAAATCACAACAGCGATGAATGAAATCAATGCGACTTTACAAGAAGTGGCTGAAAATATAAATAGCACTTCGGTGGCTGCCAATAGTGCTAACATAGAAACGAAAAAAGGCCGTGAGGTTGTTGAAAATACGGTACAAGGTATCCAGCAACTAGCTGATCAAGTTGATAATGCAGCCAGTGTCATTACTCAAGTTGAGCAGGACAGTGAGAATATCAATACAGTACTTGAAGTGATTAAAGCCATTGCAGAACAAACCAACTTATTGGCATTAAACGCAGCGATTGAAGCGGCCCGTGCGGGTGAACAGGGGCGGGGGTTTGCGGTGGTGGCGGATGAAGTCCGTTCATTGGCAGGTCGAACCCAAGAGTCTACAAAAGAAATTAATCAAATCATTGAGAAGCTACAAATAGGTTCTAGAGATGCTGTGACAGTGATTAAGCAAGGTCATCAACAGGTAGAGTCAGTTGTAGAACAGGCAAGAGTGGCGGGATTATCTTTACAAACCATTGAAGAGTCAGTATCTAATATTGACCAAATGTGTAGCCAATTTGCTACAGCAACAGAAGAGCAACTGGCAGTGATGAATGAAATTAATGTCAACATTACTCGGGTTAATGACTCGGCCGTTAGTAATTCTGATAATGCCAAACAAATAACCTCATTTGCTTCAGATTTGGTTGATATAACCGCGAATTTAAAGAGTATTGTCAGTAAATTCAAAGTTTGAGATTAACAAGTGTTTAGGTCTCACCTCAGAAGTATGTCTATAGTCTGATTTGTATAGCTTTGTTCAACACAGGTGTTTCCAAAATAGAGAGCACTTGTTGTATAGTCATCGTGCCTAATCACCAAGGATGGGGTGAATACAGTTAATGCTGTTATTGCTAGCCTAACCGCTGTAGAGGCTAGCCTTAAAAACCCTTCGCATGGGGTATACATGATATTGTTATTGGTCTTTTGGTTAATGGTTATAAGCTTTGCTTTCAAATATAAGTAAATACACTTTCGAATCACTACCAGGTTAGCAAGCCACTGATAATTCAGGGTTAATATATTCTACCAGCATTTGTCGTAACCACTGGTGTCCTGGATCTTCGTCAAATCGCTCGTGCCAGGTAAGTAGGTAGGTAATGGTTGGTAATTCAAGCGGTAATGGCAGCTCAACCAACGGATAGTGTTGTTTAGCATAGGTGGCAAATTGTTTGGGGCCAGTAAAAATGAGATCGCTATGTTGAATAATAGTCAGTGCTGCTTGAAACTCTGGCACTTTGGCAGCAATGATTCGCTCATACCCTTGATCAGCCAAAATAAAATCCAGCATCCATTTATATTTCCCTTCACAGTAAGCTTGGACATGGCCGGATTTAAGATATGTTTTCAGATTCCAGCGAGATTTTTTAGCCAGGGCTGGGTGATCGCGTCGTACCAAACAAACCATATAATCATCTTTTAACGGTTGGCTGTGTAAATTGGTTGGAAGTTCGACGGTGCTTTTCCACGGCACATTACTGACATTTTCTTTCACGGTTATACCCAGCTCAATTTGGCCTTGGGTTAACATATGGGCTGATTGAGCATTCCATGGCCGATAATCCAATTCAATATTGGGTGCTTTTGATAAAAGTGGCCCAAAGTAGCTGGGTAAAAATAATTGGTAAGCACTATCAATACTGGTCAAGGTAAAGTGACGCCTGCTTACATTAGGGTTAAAACTGGGTGGGTCAAGCAACTTGGAAACATGCTGCAAAGCGATCTGTAACGGATCTCTCAGCTGTTCAGCATGAGGGGTAGGCAGCATTCCATGGGCATTGCGCACCAATAAAGGGTCTTGAAACACATCTCTTAACCGAGCCAGGGTTTTACTCATTGCAGACTGGGATAAATGCAGTCGTTCAGCCGCTCGGGTACAGCTTTGTTCCTCTAGCAAAACCTGTAAGCTGACAAGCAGGTTAAGGTCAATTCGGGCTAGGCTTTCAACTTTCATTATGATATTCCATTGGGTCATTATAGTTCTGAATATGTTTCTCTTGAGTCCATATCATAAATTAGCTAAGTTGCTTTTATCAATTATGGGTCTATCTCTTCATTACAGGGGGAGTTAGCATTTCAACTTTGTGGTCCCCCCTGATTTTTTCATTATTCAATATTGGTAGTGTTGTAGTGAGGTATTACTTTGAATAATGCCAGGCAAAGTACTTCTAGTGCTTTATTTTTAGTGTTGATTGCATTGGTACTATTTTCTCCAGTGGGCATTGATATTTATTTACCTGCAGTGCCTGACTTGATTGATTACTTTAATGCAGAACAATATCAAGTACAAAATACAATTACAGTATTTTTATTATCAATGGGGTTAGGCCAATTAATTATAGGTCCTTTAGCTGACCATTGGGGACGTCGCAATATTGCATTAATAGGTATTGTACTTTATGGCATGAGTAGTTGGTTAACTGTATTTGCTGAGTCAATAACAGAGCTTATGTGGGTGCGCGCGATTCAGGGCGTTGCCGCCTGTTGTACCTCAGTTGCTGCCTTTGCGGTAGTAAGGGACTGTTTTTCAGGGCAGCAAAGTGCAATAGTTTATAGTTATATGTTAGGAGCAATTAATTTAGCACCTGCTTTGGCGCCAATATTAGGCAGTGTGTTAATTGCTCTGTGGGGTTGGCAAGCCTGTTTTTATGCACTTGCTATTTACGCACTGGCTGTGGTGATGTTGGTAAATCATGGTTTAGTAGAAACTAAACCGGTGTTTTCAGAGCCTATCAAACATGTATTGACTAATTACTGGCGGATTATTAGCCATAATGGTTTTCAATACTACAGTTGCTGTTGTTTGGCTGCTATGACGATGATTATCGCTTATGTCACTTGGTCTCCGGTTGTGTTAATTAAAGAGGCTGGCTTTTCTCAGTTGGCTTATGCTGCATTGTTTGCTTTGAATGCGTTGTGGATTTTGATCACCAGTGTTGTTGCACCAAGACTTATTCAAAAAATAGGGCCGCATCGTTGTACTCAACTAGGGCTTTTATGGATGGCAATTGCCGGAGGGCTAATGTTAGCGAGTTATTTCTTTGGGTGGCCACTAGCTGTCAGCTTAATGCTGCCGGTTGGTATTGCCAGCGTAGGGTTTGCGTTAATTTTAGGTTCTGCTACCAGCCTGGCACTTAATCCTTTTGCTGAATGTGCAGGAACCGCTGCTGCTATGTTGGGGTGTGTACAGATGGTAGGAGCCTCGCTACTGGTAACAGCAATGACTCAGTTGGCGATACCTCCACTGGTATTACTGGCTGCGGTCATGTTGTTGGGAGGGGTTCCATTATTGTGCTACCGCTATAGAAACCCAACAGCAATGGATGCGGTTGTTAGTTCAGCTGGATAAAGTAAAGTGATTAACTATTTTTAGACCATCCTATCATTAAGCTCTATACATATTAAGCGCTATGCTGTCTACAATTAAATAATTAGGGCAATCTAACGACGTAGCGAGCTGATGATTAAAAGCTTTATTTTTAGGCTGTCTTTAACCTCTTTATTGACAAGCACCGTTTTGCGGCAGCAGGTATGGGGAGTAGGACTACTACTCATAAGCCTCCAAGCCGTGAGCGGAGGGTGTCCTAAACCCTCTTATGTTATGGCCTGGTCTGAAATGCCTCCTTATATGTTAATTAATGCAGAAGGGGAGGTAACTGGACTGGATATTCAATTTATTCAAGCGGTCTTTAAACAGCTGGGTTGTCCATTAAAGTTGGTACGGTTACCTTGGAAACGTTCGCTTTATGAAGTGCAAAAAGGCCGTGTGGATTTTTTAGGGCTGGCTTCCTTAGTTGCAGAACGACAACAATTTGCTTATTACTCAACCCCATACCGGCTTGAGCAGGTACGCATAGCCATTCGTAAAGGCGAAGCAGAACGTTGGCAAGTTAGCTCACTTGAACAACTCGCTGAGCTGAACATGCGACTCAATGTTCAACTGGGCGCATGGTATGGGCCTGCTTATGCACAGGCAATCCAACAAGAGGGGTTTAAGCAGTTAGTGCGTGAAGATACGGAGAACGATAAGCAGGTGCTACGGTTGATTAATAATCGAGCGGATGGTGTATTTAATGATGTATTATATTTTGACCACTTTGTCATGAAGTATCAACAAGAGGGGAAAATTGAGTTATTGCCTTTTGTAGTACATGATAACCCGGTACATTTTATTTTTAGTAAAGCCAGTATTAGTCAAGAAAATTTTAATAAAATTAATGAAGTAATAAAAACAGTTAAAAAAACACCTTTTTATCATCAGTTGTATAAACAGTCTGTGGTACCTGACGCAGTGGTCGATTAACGCTATCTCTCATGTAAATTATGATATACAGCAAATGTTGTTTGGTTTTACTTTAATTAATCTTGTCATTGTCATTTTTCACTTGTTATTATTGGTACTGTTCTGAACGGTGATGGCGCTAGGAAACGACTATGATGGATGGGGTTGCTTTGGCCCAGGAAAGGGCACCACTACCTAGAGCACGATGGGAGCCTGGCAGTAAGCCTGATCCTTATTGCTCAGATAATCGACGGGTATCGCATAAATCATTTAATACGCTAGTAGCAGAATATGCGATTGAACAATTAGTCCCACAATTAAGTACTCAAGGCTTGCCTATGCCAGCAAGTCTGCAGGTTGCAATGCAGCTAGAAACGGTAGGGTTAGATCAACAGCCGCTGACAACCCCTGTCGAACAATTAAATTATCTTGCGAAATTACATAATGCTAAAGTAACGCTGGATTATAACAAACTTGCTCGGCACCAGTGGTTACCTGAATATAATCCGATGTTGCTTGGTTATTTTAACCCTGCTAAACGACGTTTGCTGGCAGCCATGTTAGATAGCCTTTGTTATGACTTCCAGCATCTATTCAGGCCTATCAGTTTAATTGCAGGTGTTTCTGAGATTACTCATTGGGGGCGCATGCCAACCGGGGAACTGATGTTAGCTAATTTACAGCGAATTAGTTTGGGAAATCCTGCCTTGGATCTTGCTGGTACATTTGTCCATTTACCCACTGTAGATAATTGCTATCAAATGGCACAAGCTTATTTACAGATTAATTCTCAGTTTAAACGGAATATAAATCAGTTGACGGTTGATATTTTAGCTGCAGCTGTTTGGTTAAAGGTAGACAAGTGTCGTCTAGTATGTCTGGGGCTTGATGAATTTTCAGTAACAGAAGAAAACTTTTATTTTGAGCAAGTGTCACAATGGTTGGTTGCACTAATGAATAAATAATATTGTTGCTTGTTGAGAGGCAATTTATTTAACTATGGTCCCGTATTAGGGGGTAGTTCCACAATTAATGCTGAGCTGGGCGTTTCAACACTAAAGTTGCCAGTTAACTTTAAATAGTAGTCGTCAGCTGGGGTATAGTGGCTACGAGGGACGAGGGCAAATTGCGGGCCAAGGTTGTAATTGGGTTTAACAGACCGTTGTTGAAACCGTTGCCAAGCAGTAAAGGCGCCCGCATTGTCAGATTCAGCGGCTACAGCCAAAGCAATTTGTAAATTGGAAGGAAAGCCTTCTGTGGAATAGCTATAGCCGAGCATTTGGCCAAACGTTAAGTTTTCTTTTTGTTTTTCTACGTTTTCATTAAATGCGTTAGCCAAAGGGACCATGGCGGGTGAATCACATGCAGTTTGATTGAGATCAATTTGAGTTGTATTGAAAAAGGCCTCATGATAGTTGTTGTATACTTGATATTTAATGATTGGGCCTCCTGTATTGACAGGGTCCATTAATTTCAGGCCATTGGCTAATGCTGCAAATAGCCAGCAGTAATTAGGGTTTAGCATCCGTTGTAAGCTAAATCGGCTACGTTGATTTAAAATAGGTGCGGCCTGCTGAAACCCTAATTCTTTTAAATAACCTACTGCCCAGGTATGGAAGTCATCCATCCAGGTTGAAAGGCCAGTACGTCCTTTATAAACCAGTGCATAATAACCTGTGCGCACTCCAAACCGATCAATGAGTTCTGCGGGAATATAACCAAGATGACTAATAATTTTGCTGCTATCTCGGTCAGATTCCTGTTTTGCAACATAAAGGTTGTATAAATAGGTTAAATTATTGTGCAGAAGCTGGTTAAAATATGCTTTTAATGCATGACTGTCTGGTGTGATGTAAGCGACTTGGGCCAGCGTCCTTAATGACCAGGCTTCTGCTCGTACTTGGGTTTCACGAAAAATACCTTGTTCAAGGCGACGATAGTGGGGGTTAGTATTTAATAAATTATAGGTTGCCCAGAATTGTAGTTCTTCTAAGAAAAAATAGTCCCCCGAAGTTAAATAAGATAGGTAGCTAAACCCAGGCTGGTGGGCGGAGTCTGGATGTAACGGGGTGTCGCACTGATGACAGACAGGAAATGCTTCACTTTTATTTGTATTTGGGTTGGTAAAGTCGCCAGGGGTGCCATAAAGGCCTGCATAGGGCCAGTCATCAATCCGTAAAGGCAAACCGGTTCGTTTGTCTCGATAGTGGATAGGCCAGCTGCCTGCTAAATAAGCTGTACCATCGGTGGTCACTTTTGCACGTTTATCCATGCTTAATAAATAAGCTGTTGCCCAACCCGGTAATGGGCCAATATCTGGGCGTCCACCACCAAGCCCCATATAGGGTTCTGCTACACCACTTTGCATTAATTGCTGATTATTTTGATATTGCTTATAGAATCGTTGCAGCAGTGTCTCACTGACAGTGATTGTTGGGTCATATAAAGGTATGGCTTTGCTGTTCATCAAGTAGTTGGGGTTAAAAACCAGATGAGAGTCTTCACCACCAACTAGAATAACTTTTTTATGCCAGCGAGCATGATGGTTGTGATTGACGGTTTGTTGAAATAGCGTTTTATTTTTATTTTTAATTGATACTTGATATTGAAGGTTTTTAGGGTTGGGCTGGTAAGCCCAATTATTTTCTAAGGTAATGCCTAACACGACTTTTTTAAACTGTTGATAAACCCGTAATTGAAAATAAGCATTTAAATGAGGGTGTGGTGATCCATTCACGATGATTGGAAGTCGATAATGCCACTCCATAACCAGGGGGCCTGCTAACCAACGACGAAGCAACTCTCCTTGACTAAAAATCTGTGTGATTGGAATCGATACATTCAAGTTGTCTCCTATAAGCTGAATACTGGCATCACTGGTTAATTGATGTGGTAAGGGAGAGCGTTGACGAGAATTAATAAGGGTTGGAGAACTCACTAACACCGCAGGTAATTGCTGTTGATTGTTGAAGGGTAGTTTTACCGAAATAATGCCATGGCGTAGGCTACCATCAGAATGAAAGGCTTTTTGATCCAATTGACTGGTCAGTAATTGATTATTGACCTGTACATAGACTTGATCAAGCCTGCCTACATCACCAGGCTTAAAAATATGGCCAAAGCTTATATAATCGGTGTCAGTTACCCGTTCGGAGCGAATAAATAATACTTCACTGATTGGTTTTAAGGGGGCAGCTGCATAGGCGTTGTCAGAAACAACTGTAAAGAGAATGGTTAAACCATTAACTAATAAACTGCACAAGCAGGCTAAGGGGAGTGAGTTAAGTAACCATCCGTAGTATTTCATCACTTAAAAACTTTTATAATTATATTATTTGTTATGGGTATGGTAAGCGTTACATTTATATGTACATATAAATATACAGCCAACCCTTAGTAAGGGTCGACTGTTTTCGTAGTGAGCACAAAATAAATTATTGTTGCAATTTTATGGTGGTTTTATTAATGACGAATCAGTCCAGCAAGGGTATTATCCATTTCAATAAGCTTTTGATAGTGTCCTTGCTCAATAATTTGCCCTTTGTCAACAACCAGAGTCTGATCAAAATGAATTGCTTGTTCAGCGCGGTTTAATACCCAAATGATTCCTTGATTGGCCATTTCCTGTTTTACTTGGCTTATTATTTCACTTTCGGTGGCTAAGTCTAATACACTGGTTGCCTGGTTAATGATTAATAAATCGGGCTTTTTCAATAGTGCTCTAGCTAATGCTAGTTTTTGTCGCATTGCTAAGGATAAACGTGTACCTGCAGTGCCTACCTCATAATCTAAGCCATAGCTCATGATCGGTCGAATTAAATCATGTGATGCAATCAGTTTGTCAATGCAAGCCGTTATTTTTGCTTGGGCTCGTGCCTGGCCATAAACCGCTTTACCAAATAAAATATTTTCTTGAATGCTTAGGGCTTCGTTGTATTCTTCCGAGTCATAAAAAATAATGGTGGTGTGACGGACTTTTAATGCCTTGGCCAGCTGTTTACGCACATTTAGCAGTTTGTTGCATATTTCATCGGATAACAACCCTAACCGGTGGCGGGCAGGGGTGAGCTGAAAGACCAGTGAAAGCAGCATTTCAATTTGTTGGCGGGGGAGTTTGTAAAGTTGTTTTTTGTTGGCTTTGGCTAACAGTGCTTTATAATCACTAATTTCTTCAGCTTGAATAAAACTGAAGCGTTCAAACAGATCACTGCCAGGCTCAACATCGGCAAATAACTCCAGCATCATGCCGGCTACCTCGTAGCCTACTGCAAGAGTCGTATCCATCAGGCCTTCATCATCCAGTAACTGATGGATTAAGGGGTTTTTATGCAACATATTTAGGTCTAACATCATCTCACGGCTAGAGCCGAACAAGATATTTTCAGCAACCGTTAAGTTGTTGTTGTATTTACCCCAATCAAAGAACTCAACAATATCAGTCATGTCAGAGGTTTGCACTGCTTCTCTAAATGCTCGTCTTAATTCAATCACCTGCTTCATCAGGGCTTGATCCGTGGCAGGATTTAAATAGCCTTGCAAACCATAATGATAAATATCATCTTCAAGCTTGAGTGTGCTCAGGGTATTTATCAAAAAGTGATCAACAGCCTGGTCACTATCAAAACCCAGTTGGCTGGGCTGAAACCAACTGTCTACAAATGTGGGGTCCTCTATTTGTAATGAAGGCACTTGATTCATAGTGGCTGGGGGCTGGGTGTTTAAGCCATACAACAAGTTTTGTCGAATGGTGCCTGAAAAAAAGTGAGGGGAATTATCCAGGTAGCAGATATGCTGGCTTAATGTAGCGCTGGTTAATGTTTGTAAGTTTTCAGCTGCCAGGTTAATTCGGCCATTATGGGGTATTAATAAACGGGCTAACAATAGCACCAGTTCATTTTTACCACTGTTATCATTACCGACAATTGCTGTATGTTGGTTAAGTGGCAGGGTCAGGTTGAGATCATCTATCGTGTTAACGTTTTCATGCTCACCATAATATAGGTGCTCCATGGTTAGGTGTTGGCCTTGTAATTTAAGTGGCGTGGCAGGTCCATCCTGGATATGGCTGGGAAGCAAATTTTCAGGGTGAAACTGATAAACAATCTGCTCGTATTTTATGCGAATATCTTCTTTGGTCTGATAGTATTTTAATAATTCCTTCCAAGGGGCATCTAAGTCCTGATAGGCTGCCAGGGCAGCAATTAATGCCCCTAGTGAGAGTTCACCTTTGATGACATAATAACCGCCCACTGAATAGAAAAAGAAAGGTGTGACTTTACCCAGGAAGTTGTTTAAAAACTTTATAAAAAACTTCAGTTTGTATATTTTATAGCGAATTTCAAAGATGTGCTGAAGACGATCTGAGATTTTTGAGCGTTCAAATTGAAAGGTACCAAAGCTATGAATCTCTTTAATACCGCCAATACTATCCCCAATTTTATCACCCAACCGGCGGGCCGCTAACACTCGCTGCTTGCCCAATTGGTTTACGATCCGTTGGAGCTTGGGAATGATGTATAACTGCAATGGATATAAGGCAGTTGCTGCGATACCTAAAATCACGTCCTGGTTATAAATAAAAAACAAATAAGTCAGTAGTAATCCACCTTGAAAGGCAGGCAAAGCAAAAGCCTCGCCAATAAAGCCACCTAATGGTTCTGTTTCAGCCGTAATGATGGGAATGATTTCCCCTTGTGATACTTTTTTAAAGTGGGGGATAGGAAAACGTAGAATGCGGCTATAAAGTTCAAAGCGAAGCTTTTTCAACATTCGCTCACCCACCACACCACGGTAGACGTTTAATAGGTATTTGAGGACACCATTAATCACCACCAGGCCTAGAAAGATAAAGCAGAGAACTAACAAGTAATCAATTTGGTCAACCGGGTAGCCCCAAACCGCTTCAGGTACGTTTTCCTTATTTAAGGCATCATTGATAATATGTTTAGGTACTTCTAAAGTGGCGTACACCAAAGGGAATGAGAAGACGGTTAAAAAGAGGATCAATACCTGGTCTTTGAGGGTGTACTTCAGAATAAAACGATAGATTGATGATTCCATTAGCCTCACTAAATGTCGTTGGATGGCCTGTTTGAGGATAGCCTGAACCCGCTTTTAGACTAGCAAAAAAGTGAACTGCTGACTGCCTTAGTGGAAAGCAAGTTAGCATGTTACAATGTTTTGAATGCTTCATAAATAATACATGCTTTCGTGTATACTCTTCGCTTTGACTCTATAAAGTTTGACTCTATAAAGAAAGTCGTAATCATTCTGCGTTGCATGTTATCGGTACCTGAAGTGTAAAAGTGATTGGCGAAGGGTATATGAAAGTAGTTTTAACTCGTCTTGAAATTGGGGCAACAACTTGATAACAAAAGTCGCACTTGTTTTAAAAGGTTATCCTCGTTTATCAGAAACGTTTATTGCACAAGAAATCAAAGCATTGGAACAGCGGGGTTTACAGATTCAGCTTGTTTCATTACGACATCCCACCGACTCACATGTTCACCCTATTCACCAAGAAATTAAAGCCCCAGTAAATTACTTGCCTGAATATTTACACCAAGAGCCTTGGCGGGTAATAAAGGCCTTAGTGAAGGTTATCCCTAAAAGCACTTTTTGGCGGCTGTTAGCGGTTTGGTGGCAGGATTTTAAACGAGATCGTACCCGTAATCGGCTCCGTCGATTGGGGCAAGCGTTGGTATTAGCTGTCGAGCTACCTGCTGCAACCCAGTGGTTATATGCGCACTTTATTCATACACCAGGTTCTGTTACTCGCTATACCAGCTTGTTAACTGGGCTACCCTGGTCGTGTTCTGCTCATGCAAAAGATATTTGGACTACCCCTCAATGGGAACTAGCTGAAAAGTTAAATGAGCTGACCTGGCTGGCAACCTGTACCCAGGCAAACCAACAGTATTTACAGTCGCTTTCAGCGACCCCAGAAAAAGTGATGTTGGTTTACCATGGGCTAGACTTTAACCGGTTTAACGCTAAGACGCCCTCTAACATCAGTGCGCCTTCTAACATCAGTGATAGTGTCGTTTCAGTAGACGACAAGTTCAGTAATGAAACAAATGAAGAAACAAACTCACCAGTGGTGCAATTAATTTCAGTAGGGCGTGCAGTAGCTAAGAAAGGCTATGATGTGTTGTTACAGGCATTGGCTCAGTTACCCAATGAATTAAATTGGCGGTTTGTCCATATTGGCGGTGGCCCATTACTAGCCGGTTTAAAACAACAAGCCATCAGGTTAGGTATTGCTAATCAAGTGGTGTGGTTAGGGGCACAACCTCAAGCGGAGGTGTTGGCCCAATACCGGCAATCGGCTATTTTTGTTTTGGCTTCAAAAATAACCGAGGATGGAGATCGGGATGGCCTGCCTAATGTGTTAATGGAAGCACAAAGCCAAGGGGTCGCCTGTATTGCTTCGAATATTTCCGGTATTCCAGAACTGATTATTGATGAGAAAACAGGCTTATTAGTGCCTCAGGATGATGTCACTGCTTTGACTCATGCTATTGCTAAGCTGATCAGTGATAGTGAGTTTCGCCATCAGTTGGCGGCTGCCGGTCAGCAGCGTGTAACCACAGAGTTTTCATTAAATACAACTATTGAGCGTTTAGCCCAGCAGTTTGGCCTAGCTTCCTCTGAACAGATAGGTGTCGAAAAGAGGGGAAAATAACCTTAATGTCTGATATATAGATCTGATATAGAGTAACAGGCTATCATATTAATGAAGCAAACCATTGCCTTTTATGCGCCTTTAAAATCCCCTTTTCATACAGTGCCTTCTGGGGAGCAACGGATTGCCCAGCTATTTTGGTTGGCCTGTGAAAAAGCGGGATTTAAGCCCGTGTGGGCTGATAGCTTACGAAGCTATGATCGTGGTGATATTACACGCCAGCAACGACTGGCCAAAGTGGGTGAGCGTAAAGCCCATCGGTTAATTCAACGCTGGCAACAGCTCCCCCCTAGTCAGCAACCTGTCTTATGGTTGACATACCACCTTTATCATAAAGCACCTGATTACATTGGCCCTATGGTCAGTCAAGCGCTTAATATCCCTTATGTATTAGTGGAAGCTTCCTACGCTGCTAAGCAACAATATGGTCCTTGGGCACCAGGTTTAGCGGCTTCTGTACAGGCGATCCAACAGGCCAGTAGTATTTTATCCCTCAACCCAGGTGATATTCCAGGCTTACAACAGGTATTGGGGGATAATGATCGAATACACCTGATTAAACCTTTTATTAACCCTGTAGTTATTAATGAAAATAAAAGCCAACTAAGACAGCAGTTGTCGAAACAATGGCAACTACCGGTTACCAGTAACTGGTTGTTAACTGTAGCCATGCTACGCCCCCGAGATAAGCAGCAGTCTTATCAATATCTCAGTCAGATTTTACCCCAGTTAACTGACTTGGATTGGCACTGGGTTGTGGTGGGGGATGGTAAAGTTCGCACGGAAATACAAGGCTATTTCGGTGGTTTAACGGAACGGACTCGTTGGGTCGGTGGTTTAGCTGAACAAGAGGTCACAAGCTGGTTAACGGCCGCTGATCTATTGATTTGGCCTGCGATTAATGAAGCATTAGGTATGGTGTTTTTAGAAGCACAAGCTGCCGGCTTGCCTAGTGTAGCAGGTGCAGAAGTAGGAGTGGCCAGTTTGTTTGATCAAAAGCATCCCGCTGGTGTTTTATTAGCGACTGAACCGCCCAGCGATTTTGCCAATGCTATTCGACAGTTACTGCTAGATAAAACCGCTCGCGAGCAATTAGGCCAACGAGGTGTACAACATGTGGCACAATATCACTCGCTTCAAAGTACCAGTATTTGGTTGAAAAATCATTTTAGCTCATTAATAAACAAATAAAAAAACGATGCTATAAAATATTGACGAAGAGTATAAACCAGCCATGCAGTCAGTCTACTTGTTACGCCACTGGCCAACAGCCTGGAACCAGCAAGGTTTAATTCAAGGGCGGTGTGATATACCCTTAACCAAGGCCAGTATGGCAGCACTAAAAACCCTGCAAGTACCGCCTAACTTACAAATTAGTCATTGGTATGTTAGTCCTTTACAGCGGGCTAAACAGACGTTAGCTAATTTAGGCTTAACAGGAGAGATAGCAGAATCACTGACTGAAATGGACTGGGGAGAATGGGAGGGCAAAAGCTTAGCAGAGCTAAGGCAAACTGATCCTCGATTGACGATAGAAGAGCCCAAAGGGATTCATTTACAGTGCCCTAAAGGAGAGTCACCGAAAAACGTACAACAACGGTTGCTAGGTTGGTTACAGCAGTTTTCTGATAAGGGCGAGCCAATTGGCATTGTCACCCATAAAGGCGTTATTCGTACGGCATTGGCTGCGGCCTGTCAGTGGGATATGACCACTAAACCACCCGTTAAATTAAACTGGCAATGTATTCATCATTTTCATTGGGACGGTCGTCAGTTGCATTTAATGGAAGCTAATATTCCTTTATGCAAACAGGGTTAGTCATTATTATTTTTTTTACTTGTTTAAGCCCGAGAGCGTTTTTATTAGGTTGACTCATTGTTTAGTACTGTTGTACTGTCAAAAATAGTGTATAAACTTCTTTAACCCTCCTCAATATACTACAAAACATGTACAATTATTGTCGTCATGTAATTCTTATTGTTAATGGAATACTTATAAATAATGAAAAATATAAAATCGATCGTGCCATTATTTTGTTGTGCCAATTTATTATTTGGTTTATCTGCTTCTGTTGGCGCTTCAGCTGATACCTTGTCGATAGACAGTGCTAAACGCATAGCGTTGCAAGCTTATCGTAGTAAAGTATTAAAAAATAATGATCAAGCAAAACTAGAAATTACGGATATTAAAATTAAAAATAATGACTCAGGGGACAGTTTATTTTATCTCGTTCAGCTGAATCATAAAGGCTTTGTGATCGTTGCGGCGACTGATAAACAAAAGCCTGTGATTGCTTATGGTAAAGACGATGGTGGTAGTATAAGTTTTGATCAAAATAATGTGGCTTTTAATCGTTGGCTTGAACAATATGCCCTTCAATTACAAGTTAGAGATAGTGAGCGACAAGAAGCTATTAAGTCAGCTGAGCGGTTAGGTTCTCGAAACCGAGTTGCAAGAAGTATCTATCGAGAAGAACGGGATGCTGAGACAGCTATTGCACCTTTAACCACAACGGCTTGGTCACAAAATGGCTTTTACAATGATTGGGTACCCAATGACTATTTAACAGGGTGTGTAGCCACTGCTCTAGGGCAGTTTTTAAAATACCATGAGTATCCGACAGTGGGTACTGGAAGCCACACTTATAGCTACCCAGATCAGGATGAAATTACGGTGGACTTTGCTTCAACGACTTATCATTGGGAGAGTATGGTTAATAGTTTAACTGAGGAAAATGATGAGGTAGCAAAATTATTGTTTCATGCAGGGGCCGCTGTGCGCACTTTATATGGAAATAAAGTATCACTTGCTGGTATGCGCTATATCCCTAACGCGCTGGAAAAGCACTTTGGTTATGTGACTAATGGTTTTGAGTATGTATCAAACTACGCTGAAGCTGAGTGGCAACAATTAATTCTTGATGAGTTAAAGGCTGAGCGGGTGGTTATCTTAACTGGGTTGAGCGATCAAGGGGCGGGTCATGCATGGGTTGTTGATGGGTATGATGGTAATGATTATTTTCATATGAACTGGGGGTGGGGAGGAAGTATGAATGGCTATTTTTTACTTAACCAACCTAACCCTAGAACTAACTATAATTTTAATCAGCGCATGGCTTTTGTCAGGGCTGCCCCTAAACCATCATTAGCTAATATTCCTTTTTGTCAGGGAACTCAATATCTAACAGACAACCAAGGTACTATAACTGATGGTAGTGGTAGCTGGAATTATCCAGTAAAAAGTGACTGTCAATTTGTTATCCAACCCACTCAACCAGGTGATATCAGGTTAAGTTTCAATGAGTTTGCGACAGAACGCTCCTACGACCTTGTGAAAGTGTATGATGGAACAACAACGAGCTCCCCTTTAATTGGTCAATATTCAGGTAGTAGTATTCCTCCCGTTATAACAGCTACCAGTGGCAGTATGTTGATTCACTTTACCAGTGATGAAGTGGTGACCAAAAAAGGTTGGGCTGCTAGTTATAGGGTTCAATAGCCACTTTCCACTTTCCTTAAGCCTTGGAGCCACCAGGGCTTGTTAGAAACTGAAGTAAACTGTTTATTTATACCCAATGCGAAGGGTATAACCAAAATGCCCAGCATTGTTGATACCTGACGAAATATCCAAGTTAGCAGCTTTGGCGTTATTGTTATCATTCCTCTATAAGACCAAAATTGTATGAAGTGTTGTCCTGAGTAGCATATTTAACTGCCAATTGATATTCTGTACAGCTTATTAGAGGTACCCTCAAGAAATATACCCAAAGCGTAGGGTTTTTTAGGAGCGGCTGTCGAGCAACGAAGCCTCATGAGCCTATAAGTAATAGGTGATTGGGGTGAGGTGACAACACACCCTAAAAAGCATTCGCGAAGGGTATAATTAGCCTGGAGTGATAATGGACTACATACTAACGAAGTATATTCATTTGCTAGCAATCTTGTTGTTGTTTTCTACCTGTGTCGCTGAACATTTACTACTATCTGATCGAATGCCACGAGCGGAAGTTAAAAGACTAGCAAAAGTTGATGCAGTTTTTGGTGTGTCTGCGCTTATTGTTTTGTTGTCAGGTTTAGTAATGATGTTGTGGGTAGGTAAACCAACAGAGTATTATTTAGCTAACTGGATGTTTCATTTAAAAACTACGGGATTTATTTTAGTCGCTTTGTTATCTATCTATCCGACAATATATTTTATTAAAACCAGAAAAGCCGGTGAGCTAACGGATATGGTAGAGACTCCTAAAGCAATTAAAATGATTATTCGGTTAGAATTGTTGGGAATTATTATTTTGCCACTACTTGGTGTGATGATGGCCAATGGCTTTGGTATATCAGATTAACTATTTTGGAATAGTTTAGCCTATTTCTTTGATTTGATTATGGCTGATATTTGCTCAAACCCAGGTTTGGGTTATTACTATTGACTTGATGGCATTTATGCTCATACCAACTTTGCCATACGATAGGCAGGATATCGACAAAGACCGCAAATAAATTGCCGATGATTAATGCTAAAAACGCATAAATAATTAGAAGGCTTGAGTGGTTCACTGATGAATTAACCTTTTGCAGCGGCTCGTTCCATACCGATATGGGGAATGCCATCTTCCAAGTAACCTTCACCAACAGCGTAGTAGTCATGCTGATTATAAAAGCTTTGTAAATGGGTTTGTGCCGATATGTGACAAGTATTATTTGGCCACTGTTCATCAATGACTGCTAAGGCACGTTTAAGCAACTCATGACCTAAACCCATGCCACGAGCATCCGGATGAATCACAACGCGGCCAAGAGATGACATAGCAGGATAACTGACTTCTGGTGGTAATAAGCGTAAATAAGCTTTAATTTGTCCCTGTTCTTCAGCAAACAAATGCAATATACCCTCTTGACGGTCTTTGTTATCCAAGTCGCTGTAGATAGACGCTTGCTCAACGACAAAAATATCGATTCTTAGTTTAAGAATTTGGTAGAGTTCATCGATATTGAGCTCGTTAAATGATTTTAAATACCAATTCATAATCTATCCTGGAACAAGGTTTTGGGTACTTTACGATATTTCCATTATGCGATCATTAACAATTGTTAATCATTGGGTCAACACGCTCTAGTCATAAGCCTAAGCGTTTTTTTATTCGGCTAACACTCACCGGGCTTAGCCCTAGATAAGAAGCAATGAGTGTAGCAGGAACGCGACATACAAAATGAGGAAACAGCTCATAGACTTTCTCCACTTTTTGTTCATTAGAGTGTAGTAACAAAAGTTCTTCTTTGATTTCTTTAGACAACAACTGGTGTTCAATATGCTTTTGGTGATAGCGTAACCATACCGCTTTGCTATCAATGAGTTTTTGATAAATATCGATAGGCATTTGATACAGGGTGCAAGGCTCAATGGTCTCTATGGAATAAGGCAGAGGCTTTTTGGTCATCAAATAACGCATAACAAAAATAATGTCGTTTTCCCAATAAAACTCTTTGCTATATTCTTTTCCATCTTGGGTAACAAAAACAGCTCTCAATAAACCCTGTTCAATAGCATATAAATACTGCGGTTTTGAATTGCAACTAATTAATACTTGATTCGCTTCAACCTGAAGATGTTTACTACGACTAATTAGTACGTCTAGTCCCTGCTCTGGGGCAGGCGTTAGTTGATTGAGTATGTTTATAAGTCTTGCTGACATTTGTTGGCAGCCTTAAATATTATGAGATACCAAGCCGCAATCATCACATTAGACATCAAAAATACCCTGGATGGCGGCTCAAACTTGTGTTTTATCATACATTTAGTCCAAACGTGTCCCCTCGCCAATCAAGGGGGACAGTAAATAACTTATACATAATATCACTGGCTCAATCAACAGGCCTGTCTAGTTCGCTCTTTGCAGCTAACACTATTAATAACTGATAAACCTAAACAGCCTGAGCATGTTCGTTTAGCAGCTAGTGCTTATTTTGCTGCTGATGACTAAGCAGGTAGGTTTTCTACCTGTTTGGCTTCTTATATTGCATTACACTTAGTATAGAGACTGCTTGTTGACGTTTTTTGTAGAAGTTATGTCATGATTTGCTAGTGTATCACTTTGAGTGAAAAGTTATATTAGCTTGCACTTAATACTGTAGTGCTATTTGTTGTAAGGAGATGTAGTATGAGCCAATTTAAGGTCAGTTGTCGTTTGCCTGCAATGCTCAGTACATTATTCCACAGCAAAGGTATTAACTTCGATAACTTGTTACAGGCGATAAATTACGATCAGCAAGTCAACTTCCGGGATGAATTTTTCCTCTCTGTAGATGAGTACTTTCAGTTTTGGAGAGTCTTAGAAAGCGTTTCTGAAAACCCATTGATTGGCTTAGAAATTGGTATGGAAATTAAGCCAGAAACTTTTGATCCTGTTTTTTTAGCAGCTCTGGCTAGTAATAGCTATCAAGATGCGTTATCAAGATTTGCTCGATATAAGCAATTACTCTATCCAGCCAATATAGAAATTATTCAAAAAAACAAGGAGGTTTTAATTTATCATCAATGGCCTATTCAGTATGGTATTGAGCCAACAATACTTGCAGATGCAGAAATGGCTTTTGTTCTTCGTTTAGGGCGTTTGGGTACCCAAAAAAAAGTGCAACCAGTGAGAATAGAACTTACTAGAGACGCTCTTCCTGCAGGGTATAGGAACAAAGTAGGCTGTAAGGTTAAGTTAAAAGCTAAGAATAATGTATTAGTCATTGATGAGGAAACCTACCAAAAACCATTTTTAACCGCTAATCAAGGTCTACTTGATTTATTAGACGACCCCTTGATAAAAAAACTGGATATCCAAAGTGGTCAGGTTTCTATATCTCAGCAGGTAAAACAAGTATTAGTCAATATTATTACAGGGCAAAAACCAAGTCTAGAACGAGTGGCAGGTGAGCTTGCAATGAGCCCTCGTAGTTTGCAACGAAAGTTAAAAGAAGAAGGGAATACCTTTAATAATTTACTTATTGATGTGCGCAAAGAATTAGCTTCATACTATATGAAGCATAAAAAACTACAAAAAAGTGAAGTGGCTTATTTATTGGGTTTTGATAGTGTAAATTCTTTTTATAGAGCTTACCAAAAATGGTAATGGACTCCTCTAATAGTTATTAATTGAGATGATACTGGAGAGATAGGGTATGGGTAGATTAAATGGAAAGGTTGCAATAATTACTGGAGGAAATTCAGGGATTGGCTTTGCTACTGCAAGAAAATTTCATGAGGAAGGCGCTTCAGTCGTGATTTCTGCTAGAAATAAACAGCTGCTAGACTCTGCAGCAAAAGAGTTAGGAGAAGACATACTTGCCATTCAAGGTGACATTACACAAGTAAATGATGTACAGAATGTGGTCAATCAAGTTGTCGCCCAATTTGGCAGGATTGATATTGTTTTTGCCAATGCGGGTTTAGGTGAGTTTACTGATTTTCCAACGGCAGATGGAAACCATTATGATGAAATATTTGATGTCAATGTTAAAGGGGTTGTTTCTGTCATTCAAACAGCAATGCCCTATTTAAAATCGGGCGCCTCAATCGTTATCAATGGATCAATTTCAGGCTTAACTGGCTTTCAACGCTTACATGCTTACTCTGCTTCAAAAGGCGCCGTTTGTGCTTTAACAAGGTCTCTAGCCGCCGAACTGGCAGGTAGTAATATTCGTGTTAACGCTATTTCTCCTGGGTTAATTGATACTCCTATTCATGTAAAAATGGGGGTATTTGGTAAAGATATTCGTGAAAATGCTGAAAAATCTATTCCTTTAAAGCGTATAGGCACATCACAAGAGGTTGCTAATGTCGTATCGTTTCTAGCTTCTGATGAAGCATCATATATGACTGGCACTAATATAGTCGTTGATGGGGGGCTGACTGAAATACAATGATTTTTTAATATGTAGCGCTCGAACGCAAAGATTGAAACCTGGAGTTTACAAGGAATTGAGCTAAGTTTGGTAAACGAAGCTTTAAACAGTTGACTTGAAGTATTTTAATATGCTCCATTTCTTGTATTTTCAGTAAAGCACTACATATACTAGATGTAAATGGTATAGACAAATAGTGTGGGGTGGCATGATAGTGAGAAATACTTATTTATATAAATTAAATACTATGAAATACTCCGTCATGAGAAGGCCAACATTATATACCAGTCTCGAATCATTTCTAGGCTTTGTCATCCGATGGGCCCATCTAAAAACTCTTCGCATTGGGTATAGTATAATAATCCTCTAGATTATTAGTCATCGCTAAAGCATGTAGATTCTTTTAATAGATGTATTTCGAATCCAAACAACCTGAAATCAAGGCCCTGAAATAGTACAATTTTTTATAACTTTTCAAGAATAAGGTGTAGTTTTTTATGTCTCATGTAAGGCTGTTCGCGCTTAAAAAATTAAATAAATATCTATGTTTATCGGTAGTCAGTGGTTTATTTTCAACAGGCGCATTGGCAACACCAAAAAATCAGCTTAATTCTATTGATCTAATGGTTTTATATACAGATGGTGCTGAATTAACTGAGCAATCTTATGGTCAAGGGACTGGAATTGATAAGCGTGTTTCAGACTTGGTGAAGCAGTTAAATAAATTGTACAAAAATAACTCGGTTAATGTGCAGCTGAATCTTGTTTACTCGGCTTTGACGAAAGAATCAGATATCAACAGGCTGGATACAATTACGGTAGGTAATCACTCTGTTTCAATCACAGCAGCCAATCGACAGATACGAGATCTTCGAGCACAGTATGGCGCTGACTTTGTTCTGATATTAACCTCAGTGCCTAAGCAAATTTATGATGGTACCTGTGGAGTTGCCTCGACAAGTGGTAGTTTAGTGCAAAAAGGGCGCTTTTCCTTGCAAGATAGGGATCAAGCATATGCAGTGGTTTCTATCGACAAGGAAACATGTGATACATTTTCACGGCAACAGCATGAAACACTATTTGATGAGGTGGAGTTAGTTGCAGCTCACGAGTTGGGGCATTTAATGGGATTAAACCATGACCATAAAACAGAACGTCAAGACTTCAATGAGCTAATTAAAGATAATGAGTTAAAGAGTTACATAAAGGAAGTCTTGGCTGTTGTAAAAAAGGATGAATATGTAAAAAATAATAATAAACTACCTCCTAAAGGAACTATGATAGTCAATGATCCAACATTTGATGACTTTAAACAGATTAGTGGTGGATTGTATGATTATAGCTTTGGGTATGGAGTTGATGATCGGTTTACCACTATTATGGGGTATACACACAATTATGATGCTGAGAACCAAAACTGGCTGCCTTATTTTTCTACATCTAAATCAGTTGATTATACCGTTCCTATTTTTAGAATTGATAAAGCTAATTTAGTTAAAAATCTTGAGCAAGTTGATTCGATGGGTGAACCAGATTCCAACAACCTGCAGGCGATTAACCAAGCAGCTAAACAGCTTACTGGATTTTGTCCAAGTGCAGACGCTAGTACTGAGCTGTCTAATACAAATCCAAAAGCAGTCAAGTTAAAAGGTATGCAACTTAATGAGTTTAGCCTCATTCATGCTTACTCAATAGACTTTGATAAAACTCCATTATGGAGTCCAGATGATCCAAACAATACCAAGGGCTTTTATCCTTGGCAAGATTCTGAGTTACTGACAATTGTTGACTTAGGTGCGAACAAGCGTCTGTTAACGGTTACAACAACTAACAATACAATTCCTGCTATTGGCTTGGATTTAACCTGCTCTCTGCAACAAAACGAAACATACCGTTTTTCTGCTGAAGTGCAGGGGGGAGATCAAGGTATTGCCGCTCTTTGGTTGTATTATGAAACAGCACAGGGTACACAAGATTGGATACTGATCGATTATAAAACAGTTGATCAATTAAAGTGGACAACATTAACTGGTGATATTAAGTTGCCTAGTCAGTTATCAAATGTTAGATTGCTTATTGCAGGTGCAGCTGATGGCATTGGCTTTTCCTTAAAATCACTCAATATACTGACTAAACGCAAAGATTAGGTGGAAATACAGTTAGTCATTATGACATGGATGTCATGTATTAGGGTAATGCAGGATCAATTTAAATAAATCAATGTTGGAAGCTGCTGAAACTTTAAATAAATATCATACATATAGTATGATATTTATTTAAAGTACTTACCCTCACGAGAGTCTTTTAAAAATTTTGCATACTTTCCGTCTTCTTTTAGTTTGCGAAGGCCATAGTTAAAAATATTTAATAGCTGTTTACTTTTTTCACTTTTTTTCGAAAACATAAGAACTAATGGCCCTTGATCAACAGGTTTAGGGTGATAGGTGATCTGATCAAACTGTTCAGTTGAAAAATTTGTTTTAAGTATGTAAATGCCAACATCTAAATTTGAAGGGAACAGCTCAATTCTATGTTTAAGTAGCATCTTGAAATTTAATTCATCTTTAGGGGTTTGGTTAATTGTAAGGTTTAACTTTTTTTTTGCGGCTTCAAACCGGCTGCCATAAAAGTAGCCAATAGTTGTCCCAATTCTAATTTTTTGTAAATCATTCCATTGCTTCCAATCGAAATCGATACTTTTTAAATGAAAGAAAACTATTGTTTCATCAAGTAAAATATCTGAGAAGTAAAAATATTTTGCTCTCTCGTCGCTAGGTGTCCAGCCACCTGTTGCATCCCATCTGCCACGTTTGACGAGATCAAGAGCTCTAGCGCCAGTAAAGTAGCCATACTCAACTTCTATATTGCTTAAAGAAAATGCCTCAGTAATAATGCGATGCATCACTCCTTCAAATTTTAGGTTTTTAGAGCTGTATGGAGGCCACTCATCTGCGGCTATTCGTATTTTATCTTCACTAAAGCCAAAAGGAATAAATAAAAGGATTACTATTGTAATAAGTAGTTTCAAATTATTCCTCCTCAGGCATGCTAAGTTTAAATATAGCAATACAATGTGATTTGTTCTACAGCTATACTAAAATAGTGAATATTTTTCATGTTTAAATTAAGGTCTGACAATATAAAACCATTTTTTTTTAATGTTTTTTGCCATTCATTATCATCAGCTGTCTTATCTAAAAAAGGTGATATATCATCAAATACCTTTTTAAGGGAATGTGGCATCATAGTGTGACGAGTAAATGCGTCAATAGGCTTTTTTGAAACATGAAGTTGTTTATTTCAGCCGTGGATATTTGTAGTGTAGTAATAAGTTGCTTGACTAATAATGATAAAATCAATACGATTTAATTTAAGCATTTTAAGGAGGGCTTCTTCGCTATTAGATCTTCTGTACTAGGATATGTACAACGGCTGACGCCACCTATTAATAGTTAAGCTGGTTGATTTTTAATTTTTCTGGTTATGCTATCAGGCCCTATAGTACCCTGTAGCGTTGTAGTCGAAACTAACATGTTATCAACATAAAAGCTAAATTTATTTCCTATATGCTTCTCAGTGAACTCGCCAATTTTTAATGAGGAAGCCAAGTCAAAGCTTAGATTCAACAGTAATGTGCTGTTTTTAGAGGGTTCTATATTTGCATTCGTTAAATTATTAGTAGATATTTTTAGTGTTGCTTTGTCGGGGCTGTCAACTTTAAATGTAATGTCAGCCTGTACATTAATAGATGTGAATAAATAAATGGCTAATAAATATTTTAGTGCTTTCATGGTTGAGTCCTATATGTAAAGTTATGGCTATTATGGATTGAGTCTTGTTATATCTTAAATGTTTTTTGTTAATTAAATATGTTGTGTCATCTGTGGCTAGAAACTTGTCGTGTTATGCCAGTTTAAGCTTGTTATGAGCTATGTAAATTTATAACTGCCGACAGTATTGTATTGTTGGGCGTAGGTGGTATTTGTAAATAAAAATTTTATGTGGGAAAGTAGTAATGAAAAATAGAGTTATTGCAGTATCTGTTTTTGCTGTGGTTTCAGTCCCGGTTGTCGCTAGTGATAGTATTAACCCCTTCGCTGATGAGAAAAGTGGTTTTTACCTAGGTGGAGGTATTGGCGCTGCTCAATATTCAGATGCATATAGTAGGATTGAAGATTATTATAACCAATCAATATCAGAAACTAAATCATATAAACATACGGAAAGGAATGCTGTTGGTAAGTTGTTTAGTGGCTATCGAATTAATAAATATTTTGCTATAGAGCTTGATTACTTGAAAATGGATGACCTAGAAGGAGAGCAACGTAACTGGCCAACAGGAGGTATTGGTGAGTTTGGTGTTGAATCGTCTGCAAAAGTTGATGCATTAGGTATAAAAACTATTGCAATTTACCCAATAAACAATCGCATTGATGTATATGCGAGTCTGGGTGCTAAAAACTGGAGAGTAAAAGAAACTACTAAATATTATTATCCTATAAGATCTGATAAAGAAAACAAGAAAGAAAAAGGAGTGAGTGCTTCTTATGGTTTAGGAGCGAACTACAATATTTCAAAAAATTTGGCTGTAGGGATGCAATGGGAAAGAATTAATGATGTTGGTGATAAAAAGCTAAATTTTGGACAGACTGATATTGATGTTATAACAGCCTCTTTTCAATATAATTTTTAGTATATTGCGTTCATATAACTAACGCCAAGGATGGCATAGAGATTACTGAATAATGTTTGTGTGATTGGTCTTTAATTTATAGTCTTTATCTATCCAACTAAACCACTATACTATGATGTTCCCCTTCGTCTGTTGTATTGAGTATTCACTAATGAAAAAGAAAGTGGCTGCAGCTTTGACTGTTTTAACCGTTGTTGGCACTGGTTCTGTTTATGCAGAAGATATTCTCGTTAGACAATAGTGTCTTATCGTTGGTCTTCCACTGTAATAAGTGAAAACATCATACTTTGTGTGATGTCTTTCTTATTTTGAGTTAATAGAAGGATAGTGATTTATAGTAACTTCCTGCATACTTGTTTTAAGTGAAAATAATATAAATCACTCATAGCGTTTTAATATACTTTAAAAAACCTCACAAGGAATGAGAGTTCTTATAAGAAAGCTTGTACTTATATTTAGTACGTATAACTGTCAATAAATGATTATAATCAAATAAATAATAGCTGCTAAATAATTATAAGCTGCTTATATAGCCATTTTGGAAGTCTATAACTATAACAAATAGGTAATGATAATGGCTAACTCAATCCAATATACAGGCGTTAGTCCGTCTACTCAACCGACTGTGCGATATGCATCACCCCATGGCAGTGCTTCGGTGAGTAATCAAAATCCACCATTTTCCTCTGTTATTAATAAAACAGTTGTGCCTAATATCATTCGGTCACTGTCAAATGAACAGCAAAGTGGCTCTGAACATTCGAGAGCAGCTAGAACAAAACGTGCTGCTGAAGCTGATAGTCGTACATTAACTGGGGTTGTGTCTGGTTCTAATATTGAACGGGGTGCTCAATTGACGGTCAGTGATCGTAATGGGACCCGAGTGGTTCATGACCGCGATGATGGCCATATTGATGGTGTCATCCATATTAGGGTAAATCCTAATCAAAATGGCGATTACAGTATTAAAGTCGATAATGATCAGGCACCGGATTTTAGTTTTACTGCTAATGCAGGTAATACCCAAGTGCAGGGACTTAAGCCTGGTATACAAGACACATTAAGTCATGCACCTGCGGTATCAATAACAAATAATGGAAGTGGGCTACAGATAAAAGCTAATTTTTCGACAGAGCAAATTGCGCTATTTAAAACGATTACCAATGGCAATTTAATTGGTAATTTAGGAAGCAGTGCTTCTGACCCTCGTAATCAGCAATTTGAACAGCAACTGTTAGCAGGAACGGCTGACCCTTATAAGGTAAGTCAACTACTGAACAGAGTGGATAGTGCTCGGCGGTCAGCCATTATGAATGTCAATGAGCGACTATTTGATGTAGTCAATAACCTGCGAGGGTTAGAGGGGGTAAATTTAAAGAAACCACTCCCTACAGATAGTTCAACGGTAGCCTCTCAAAAATTATTTGAGGGGATGCAACAATTAAGTACTTTAGGCACAGCGCTGCAATCGACGTATGGTGATTTACAACAAGCATTAAAACAAGCAAAGGACTATGGCGTATCTGACGACTATTTAGCCTCTGGATTAACAGCACTTGAGTTTAATGGTAAAACCGGCGAAGCGGCACTCCAAGCAATGGAGACAAGAATTAAAGCCGCTGCTGATAATTTTTTTGATAAGGCAACTGATCTTGTTAAATCGGGTGACCAACTGATTGGCCGAATCAAAGATCATGAAGCGAAAAAGCAAATGATCGATACTCTGCAAACGGTGTTAGGCTTTGTAACCTTGAGCTTTTCTTTTGCTGGTGCAGCACGTAGCTTATTTAAAGGCGCGGCAGGTTTGCTTAAGGCATCTAAAAACACCAAGCTATTAAAGGAAGGGGCGGAAAGTGCTAAAAAAGCAGCTGATGAAGCCCAAACCAAGCTGGCAGAGGCGATTAAAAATACTCGGCCTAGAGTGCCGGGTAGTGCCCGTTATCGGCCTGATTTAATTGCCTTGGATAGGCAACGGGAGAAAACGCTGGGGTTACAGAAAATTGCAGGAGACGCCCAAAAAGCCTTCAATGATGGAGTGAAAGCAGTCAGTAAAAAACGTAATGCATTAGTAGACTCAGTCAAAACTGGGCTGGATAGCGCTACCAGCACGGCATCAACCATTAATCTAACGATTGCACGACACAGGCCAGGTGTTAAACAAGTTGATGATAGTGCCTTGGTTAGACAGGCTGATCAATTTATGAGTACTGGTGATAGCGCAGGGCTGCGCGAATCGGCCAGTTATCAACGGTTTCATAACACCTTTGTAGATATGTATCTGAAGTATGCCGTTGCGCTGGATATGGGGCAGAAAGTTGAGCATCATCATGCCTATGGGGAATATGATGATGGTGGTTACGATATGGTGCATATGCCACCACCTGAAGCCCACAAACGAAAGCGTAAGGAGATGGAAGCTCGGGTTGTTGAGTTGAATAACCAGGCTAATCCTGGCGAGTTTTACTATTTAGTCGATCAGCGAAAATCTCGGGGATTCTGGCGACAGTCATCCTGGTCATTGGATATTATTAAAATTGATACCGGGGCTTATATGAAAGTACCCGCCAGGGCTTACCTGCATGGCAACAATGTTACCCGTGATTTTTCAGAGTTTATTCCTGACTTTGATAGCGCCGATTTTGTGGGTATTATCAGTTAGTGAATAAGTTTTAAATAAAAATTGCTATTTATGAAACCTTTCACCTAAAGGCCCGTATAAGGGCCTTTTCAATATCTATCCTTTCATATTCATAAAAAATTGTTCAAAAATAAAGTGATAGCCAATAAAAATGATCTTTCGTTAAATAATTGCTAGAGGTTACCATTAAAGTGGTTGTCATGTTTAATAAAGCAACTGTTTGCTATTCAATATATTTATAAATAATCAATCAACTACTTAGTGATAATAATTAAATTATTACACCTGGCTGATAATTCTTTTGTATTTGCTTCAAACTTTTAAGAGTAGGCAGTTCCTGTTAACTCTGAAAGCTTGTTTAATTATGTCAATTGGTTATCTGTATCAAGGAATGTCCAAAAGTTCCCATTATTTTGGATATCTTCCTAAGCCTCTAAATTTTTCACATCATTCTTGAAGAAGGGTAAATTAAAGTGAAATACCGTTGGCAACCTTTAATAAAAGGGGCTCTGCTTTATTTGTTATTAACTGGGAGTGTGTGCGCTGCAACAATTGATGTGTTAGTTGTGCACCCCTATAACGTAGGTCGAGATGTTAAAGCTCGTGCTTCCTCAATGGTTGCCTGGGCAAACCAGGCATACGCTAATAGCGGAGTTAATATACGTTTAAACTTAGTTCATGTTCAGTCCATTAGAGGCTATGGTACTGTGAGTGAATATGCGCTCAATCAGGTTTCTAGGGACAGACAAATTGCTCAATTAAGAGAGCGCTACGGCGCTGACCTTGTTAGCTACTTAGCCCCTAGAACAGGTGGTTTATGTGGAATTGCCTGGGTACCTAATGGTGATGGAAGAAGTGGTCGTTTTTATCGTGGTGCCAAGGGTTATGGTTTTAGTGTAGTGGCTACTGATTGTACTTATAGTACCTTTGCCCATGAATTAGGCCATAATATGGGGCTGGGCCATTCTGCGGGGCAGGGCAGTAATGGGGGGATTTGGTATTGGGCCCGTGGTCATGCTGAATATAATAAATTTGCCACGGTTATGGCTTACCCCTGGTTCTACCGGGCAAAAGGTTTACAGTATTTTTCTAACCCTAATATGCGTGGTCACTGCATGGGGATGACCTGTGGTGTTAACAACTATGCGGATAGTGTGCGGAACATGAATAAAGTGGCTACACAGATGGCTAACTTCATGCCTACGAAAGTAACTACCCGGCCACCCACTAATCAGCCTAAACCACCCACTAATCAACCACCAAAAACCCCAACGACACCGACGACCAACTGTTTAAAAAATAAATCATACAGCTATCGTTCAGATGAATTATTAAGTTGTGTACCTAAACGAAATTTGGCAAGTAGCGGTAAGTCACGTTATTACTTTATTTATTTCCCTAAAGGTGCTAAACATCTAGACCTATCATTGTCTGGTGGCAGAGGTAATGCTGATTTATATATTCGCCTGCCAGGGTGGCCATCGCGAAATCGTTATGGTTATCGCTCAGTGTCCTCTGGTAATAATGAAAGAATCCGCTTAAGCAACCTACCACAAAATAGGTATTATCACATTATGGTTGATGCGGTAAGTTCATACAGTGGAGTAACATTGCAAGCTAAAATAACCAAATAAATCAGATAAGCTGCCAGAAAATGTAAACTCCCAAAAAATAAAGTGGGTTAACCGTTTCTCAACAAAAACCCACTTTATTACTGAAAACCTTCCTTCTATCTATAGGGCACCTCTAATAATTGTTCAAGACCCCCGTCAGCTTGTGCAGAGGCTATAAACAATTATTAGAGGTGCCGATACCCATTATTAATGCCTCACGAGTGATTCATCCCTTAGGTAATAAGCGCTTCTACCACAAAAATCTTGGATTGTTATCAGCTTTAGAGAAAGGGCATATTGAGTATGTTGTTTAAGTACCTATACTTTAGAGAGTATTGCCATTGTAGTTGAGTAGGATGTTTGTATGTTAAAGCATTACAAAAAAGCAGTTATTGGCCTATTCATGATGGTATTTAGTCACGCTACCATTGCAGGTGAAGTGGAGGTATTGCATTGGTGGACTTCTGCAGGTGAAGTACGGGCTTTAAACGCACTGAAATTATTGCTAATAGAGCAGGGCCATAGCTGGAAAGACTTTTCTGTAGAAGGTGGTGGCGGTGACAAAGCAATGGCAGTACTGAGATCGAGGTTATTATCGGGTGCTCCACCAACGGCTGCTCATGGTAAGGGTGGGCATATGCAAGAGTGGGGAAAACTAGGCCTATTGGCTAATTTAGGTCAGATTGCTGATGAGCAAAACTGGCCAGAAATACTACCCACCTTTGTCAATGAATTAATGAAATATAATGGTCAGTATGTCGCTGTGCCAGTGAATATCCATCGAATTAATTGGTTATGGGTGAATGCAGCGCTTTTGCAGCAAGCGAATGTAGCGGCGCCGACAACAATAGAGGCATTCTGGCAGGTAGCAGATAAGCTTAAAAAGGCTGGGATTATCCCTTTAGCTCATGGTGATCAGCCTTGGCAAAACTCAATACTATTTGAAATGTTACTGCTAGGGATAACTGATTCCCATTTTTTTAAAAAAGCATTTATTGATTTTGAGGAAGAGAGTCTTTCCAGTAAAAAAATAATAAAGGTATTTGCTGCATTAAGGAAACTAAAACAGTATATGGATCCTAATATTGCCAATCGAGATTGGGATAAAGCCACTGATATGGTGATTCAAGGGAAGGCGGCAATGCAAATAATGGGAGATTGGGCAAAAGGAGAATTTACTGCGGTCAATAAACAATTAGGTAGAGATATTTTATGTTTGCCAGTGCCTTCTACCGATAAGCTTTATTCTTATGTCGTTGATAGTTTTATTATGTTTAACATTGTTGATCAAGAGAATAAAAAAGCACAAATAGCTCTTGCAAAGCAAATGTTAAATAAAAATTTTCAGCAAGTATTTAATATCAATAAAGGCTCAATACCTGCCCGTCAAGATATGAGTATGAATGCATTTGATATATGTGCAAAAACAAGTAAAGAAGCGGTTCAAACCGTTGGTAATGAAAACGTGTTGCCAAATATATCTATAGGCATGGCGACATCGATATATACGCAAGCAGCTATATCGGAGGTAGTCACTCACTTTTTCCGTAACGATAAAGTCACGCCTGAACAAGCCGCTGAACAATTAGCTAATGCTATTAAAGTGAGTTTGTAGGGGGACTTTATTGCCTTGCTTCCCACCCTTAAAAGTGATATTCGAAAACTAAGTGTGAGCTATTTATCTGTTTTGAGGTAAATAGCGATATTTCCTAATTGATTATTTAGGCATAATGAATTTGTGTTTCATAAAAATGTAAAAAAAATGCGTAGCTGAACTATATTAGGTGTTATTTATATAAATAGGTGTGCGAATAATTATAAAAATAAGCATGAAAATAAGTGTAAAAGTAAATATATACCCATCATGAATCATTTTTAGGTGTAAAAATAAAGTGGTATATACTCACAGCGAAGGATTATTTAGGCGAGGCCCCCGAGCGATGAAGCCCAAGGAGTTTAGATAAACTAAATGACTGGGGTGAGGAGCGATGGTAAAAAGCCTAAAAATCATTCGCGCAGAGTATAGAATAAATACATAAGGTAAATATAAGATTAATCCAAAAATTGATCGGCTAAATTATTTTAAATTGGCTTGACTAAAAAATAATTGATGGAAAAAGCTAATGACCGGACCAATTTCACCTCAATCGACGACTAATTCGATCAGCCAGACTACTGTTAATAATAATGACGATGATATGCTGCATACTGATGTTTATCGGTCAAAAACATCCCAAAGAAAGCCAATAGCAAGGAAGGGGAAAGAAAAAAATGCGGCAGCGAAATCGGCTGTTCCATCAAAGCTAACACAAGCTATTGCGTTGGGAGTTAATCAGTCAGTAACAAATGATGAGCAAGAAAACAGTTTAGATAATTCTGACTTACGACAGCAGCATACAGGGGTAAATACTAAACATCTAGGGGTAAATAAAAAACATCAAAATAAGCAGCCTGGTTCAAACAAGGCCAATAATACTGATATTAATCAATGGTTAATAACGCAAGGCATTCAAATAGAGCCTTCTCATACTAAGGCGGCCAAGCGAGTGGCTAAGCTGTTACACCAGTTGTATTTAGTTGAAACTAAATCAGGCAGTGGTTTACCTAAGGTTATTGCTAATTTACAAGGAATCACAATTCGACTGGGAGCTGTGCAAGAAAAAGGCTATGAAAACTCCCAGGCTGTGTATAATGATAAAACCAATACGATGACGCTTAACCTTAAAAAAATTAAAGCGTCTGGTATGTCATTATTGCAGGTATTAGTACATGAAAGCTTGCATGCTGTAGAAGACTTACAGCGTACCTCTTCTGCTTCTTTAGGTGATACAGAAGCCGCGACCCATAAAAAAGAAATAGAGTATGGTAAGCGGCTGCACGAGTTGGGGTTAATCAGTAAGCCTTTTGTTCGTAAATTATCGACTGATCACAATAAAACCGATCACATTCATCCAGATAACGTTCAAACGGTCACCGAAAATCAGCAATACCAGCCAGTAGCCGCTGAGCCAAAAATATCCCCAGATCAACTAGCAAAATGGTTATTGCCCGCTAGTCAACCACAGTTGTATTCAGAAAATGGTAAATTGTATTTAAGTGCGCGCGCTGACAATGGACAGCGAGTAACGCATTATTTAGGTAGTCAGCACAGTGATTTTTTAACAGCAGTACCTATTGGCTCGCCTGTTACTCAGTTTACTTATAATGACGTCGATAAAAGCTACCATTTTACGATTCGTCAAGGTGATGTGACATTACCTTTGCGGTTATCAAAAAATGGCGAGTTATTTTTGGTTGCTGATGCAGAAGGGGAATTACCAACGCCGCCCCCCCGGCCAAGACTGAAACAAACCCAGCAATGGCATAATTATTGGGATAACTGGAATCAGGCGCAATCGACCTTACAAGCCCTGCTTTATGGAAAAGCAACCGGTGATCAACAAGCGGTTGATGGTGCGAACCAAGCAGGACAAAATCATGAAACCCGCACCAAAGAAAAAACGCCCTGGGAAGCTGCCTGGGAGAGGATGTACAAAACCGGTAGTTTAAAAAATCTAACGCTTACTACAGGACCACAAGACCGTAGCCGTACAGGGTCACATTCGACAGGGCATAGGGGATTTGTGCCAACGGTTGTGGGGTGGTTTAAAGGGATTGGGAATGGTATTGGACAAGTTTTAAAAAATTTATTTGGCTCAACCAACCCAAATGCACAACAAACGTTAGAACGAACGATCAGTGGTAGTGCAGGGGCATTTAGTCAACATGGTGTCCAAGATCAATTGCAGCGGTTATTAGCTATTGGGCCTCCCCCTCGTGCGCCGCTGCCAACTGCCAGTGAGCAGCAAAAGCAGCAATATGCTCAACAAAAGCAACAATACAATCAAGTATTGATTACTAAGTTATTTGCCTTTATCCAGTCAATGCCTAAAGGGGCTTCGTTTTCCCTAGGTGCTGAAGGAGGGATTGGCATCAAATGGCCTACCACCGCAGTGGATGGGATCCCCAGTTTTTTAGGTTTTGCAGCAAAAACGGGGGTAACAGGGGAAAACAGTATTCAGTTTATCCGAGATAATGAGGGTAAATTAAAAGCCACCTTTGGTGCTGGTGCAGGTTTTAATGGAGTCACGCTTGAGATTGGTGTTTATGGTGACTGGAATTATGTCAAAACCCCGTTTGTTGAAGGCGATGCCAATCTGCTAAAAGTGAATCAGCAGTTAAGTACCTCTATGCATTTAAGTGAAGGTAGCTTACAAACGCTGCTAACGAAACTGGTAAACCAAGATACAGGTTTAAATCTGGATTGGGTCGTGCAAAATTCAGAAAATAGCCCGCAAGTGGGTAAAAAGCGTCAGTTTAAGCCTATCGACTGGGAAGTTTTAGGTAACTTCTCCATGGGGGCTTTTGGCCCAGGGCTGATTGACACCGGTACCACGCCAGGGGTTGGTAAGTCAGCAGGGATTATTCCAGGTATTGATTTACATTATGAGCAAGGTGTTGTACTTCACTGGTCTGCCAATAAACCATTTGACCCAGATAATCCTGATTTTGGTTTAACATTCCAGCAAGGGAAAGCAGCCACTTATTTTACCGATGCGGATCTTGACTTAGGCGCTTCTGTTTGGGGGCGTCCTGCCAAGCTGATGTTAACAGATGATGTATCCTCCACTATTGGTCAGGCGAACCAATTATTTAAAATAGCGGATGTTGCTAGTCATTTGCGGGATAGGCTTGGCTCAGCAAAACAGCCTGAAACCGAGCCTACAACCAATAAATACATCAATATTATAGGGATAAAAGTCTCGGCTGATAACCTTGATCGAGTGATAAAAAAATACCCAGAACTGACGCGTTTTTTTGAAAATGACCCAGATGCTAAATGGCGTTTAGAGAGCACCTTAAGGCATAAAGCACAAGGCAATACAACATTAAATATTGAATTGCGCTTGAAAAAAGATAAGTTTGATGAAGCTGAAAAGCTACAACAGGCTTTAAATAAGCTAGAAGGGGTTCCAGCTAATAATGGCATGCCGCGTAAAGAAGGTGAAATTGATAAACTAGAAAAACAGCTAGCAGGTTTAGAGCGAAAGCATGAAACACTGTTAAATAAACAGATTGATCAATCTTCACAGGGAGGTGGACTTGACACAATAAAAGAAAAAGTAGCACTGGAAAAGCAAATAAAAGATGTAAAGCGCCAAATTAGCAATAAGTATCAAGAAGTAAAAGAAAAGAAAGAAGCACTTAATAATATCCTTAAGCACAGAGGTAACTTTGAACTATCAGGTTATAGCTTGGTAGAAAGTCGCAATATTCAAAATAAACGAGGGCTCAATTTAGTTTTTGTCAGTGTTAATAGCACTAATGAAATGAAGTTTGAAGGGGCTATTTTAAGAGAGTCAACCGTACCTGGGGTAGGTGTTTCTGAAACTACAAATAATACCCGGGGTGTCAGTTCTATCGAACAGAATCGTGGCCGTGCGTTACAGCTGATGAGAAATGCAGTTGCTGATAATGCCGGACAACGACAACAAGATTTCGCTACTAATTCAGCAGAAGTTGAGCGGCTTCGTCGGCTGGTGGCTACAGGACAAGCATCTGCACAAGAAGTTGAGTCGTTAAATCATTACGATGAATACTTGGCACGTTTGGCTCAACCAGAAAATATGGAGCAAACGTTAGAAAAAGGGACTTTATCACATCATCATCCTGATGGTGTTTCTGCTAGTCAGGCAGCAGGTGATGCCGGTGAAAAAGTCGCTGGCTGGGCGGCTGGCCCGGGTGGGGCAGTGATTATGAGCAAATATGGCTCTGGTGATGCCCCTAACTGGATACCAGCTTATACGGTTACCCGCAATAAAGAAGGTGTCGTATCGGTTTATACGGCACAAGGGAAACTACTCAAACGGTTTAATAACGAAAATGGCCAAAATCAACAACAAATTAATAATTATTTACAAAAGCTAACCAACGCTGAAGGTGATAAGGCTAAATTTCAGGTATTAGTGACCAAGGCTGATTTCAAAGCAAAATTTGACCAGGTGAAAGCAACACCAACGGGTGAAGGTAATACCTTACCTGATAACTATGATCCAGCGAATTTGGCAACAACAAAAGTGCAAACAGAATTTGAACGGATCAAGGCACAGGAAAAAAATAACCCGAGTGAGAGCAAGCTTACGTTAAATAAAGTTACTCATACCCAAAATACCAATGAGCCCATCACGAAGTTATTGGATTATGGCCGGGTTGCTGTGGTGCATGGTGATCAAATTACCATAAAAACCAAGCAGCCTGATGGCGACTTTGTATTAACGATTTATGCAATTCAAGGGAGTGAATTTGAATCCTTAGCCAAAGATATACGTCAGGAGCATCAACAAAAAACCACAGGTACGTTTGAACTTAAAAAATCTCAGGCTTATGCTCTTGGTTTAAAAGTCAATGGCCAGTCCATTACCGCAGACACGCAGTTTTCAGGTCAATCTAGCTTAAGCTGGGATTTTGATCAGGCGTTGTTAGCCTTATTCCATGATCCGGAAAATTTTGAGCGAAACCGTCGCCTGTTTTTACAAGCAACCATTACGGCAGGTAATGAAGGGCCTCTGAGTGAAGCGGAAACCGTATTTGTTAATAAAGCGAAACAGCTACTGCAGTCTACCAGTGATTTTGATGAATTTCTGGGTAAAGCCAAACGATGGGGCAATAAACAAAACCAGGCAATTTTAGCTCAAATTAATGACCAGCTTGCAACAGCCGGTAATAGCCAACCAATCGAGTCTATTACGCTTAATGAGGCGGGAGAGTACGTTGTTAAATACCGTGCTGGTAATCAGCAGGGCTCTGATCAGGCCAGTAGTGGACAGGCTGGCAGTGAACAGACAGAAGGTAATGATAAAAAATTCACATCAATTAATGAGTTATTAACCAACCTGCAATCTGAACTTCCCGACACCACCAAACAAAAAATACGATCTTTGCAAGAGCAGGGTGGATTGACTGATTTTGTTCAAAAACGCTTTGAAAGCCGCGATAAAGTGTTAAAAAGTGGCTGGGGACAGCGGGTAATGTCTTTATATTCTGGGTTTGGAACCTGGAATGGCATTCGGGTACTTGGGGAGTATGGTATTGAAAATGATCCCCTCGCTAAATTGCAAGCGGCATCCACAATTTTAGGTGCCGTTGAAGAAGTATTGTCGGGGGTGGCTGACGCAGCCGATTTAGCCAAACGGTTCAATTTAGTCTTACCCAATAGTGGCACTAAGGCATTATCCAAACTGGGTAAATTAGGGAAAGCGGCTGGGCCGCTAGGCATTATCACTAGTGCTTTTGATTTAGTCAGTGGTGCATTTGGTTTAGATGCGGCGATCCGCAATGGCGATAACTATGAAATTGCGGCATCAAGCTTTGATATTGTAGGAGGTGGCTTGGGTATGGCGGCTGGATTTTTAGCCCTGAACCCAGTGACTGCTCCAGCGGCACCTTTTGTGGCAGTCGCTGCTTTATTAATGTCTGCCATTAGCCAAGGAGTACGTGCGGCAAAAGCCGTTAATGACTTTGAAAAAGAGGTGCGTCCGCTCTCATTTTGGGAAAAGCTAGAATATGGCGCAGCTACTTTCTTTGGTTTGGGCGATAAAACCCGTTATCCAGAGGAGCTGCGAATTACCCGGATGAATAAAGCCATTAAGGAGCGGAAAGAGTTAGTGGCTGATCAAGAAAAACTTGTGCAGCTGGTATTTAGAATGACTGGGGATGACGAAACCAGCTCATCCTCTCGCTACCCTGAAGGTTCAACCTTTTTATATGGCCAGCATCCCCGGGTTAAGCAAATGACTGAGGAGCAACTCAAGCATGCCAATGAAAGGCTCCGCAGTTTAGGGGTTAGTGACGCCGATATAAAACGACTTACACCGTTAATGCTGGATACAGGGCCAAAAGATATTCTGACTGAACAGCGGGGTTATGGACCAAGCCAGCGAGCGGTATTTTATAACGTGAATGATGGATTTAACCCAAATGAAACCGGTTATCAAGCAAAACAACAGGAGACAGATTCGTCGTCAGTGATTAATACGGGTAATCGAGTGCTGGCTTTTACATATCAAGGCCGCTCCAGTGACCGAGTCGTGTATGGGTTTCAGGATAAAGGTAATACGTTTATTACCACTGAGCCGACTGGCCAACGTTATGTAGGCGCTGATAAAGAAGATACTGTGCACTATATGATGCCTTCGGTTCGACCTGAGATTGCAACTATTAAAAATGAAACGGTAAGAAAAGCCGTTTTAAATATGCCTCTTAATAACCAAGAAGCATTTGCCAGTATGAATGCAAATGCTAGAGAGGCTTTAGTGAATGCAATGACAGCCATTGCAGAAAAAGATAACTCAGCACAATCATCTGGATTTAACTGGTTTGATGCGTTAGATAAACACTTCTCACAACAAAGCTCTGATATTGCCAAACATTTCCAAGTGGTCTTTCGTGGCAGTAAACGAATGACAACCGATCGGGTGATTCCTGGGAATAATTGGCTGGAAAAGATTACCAATGGCATTGCGTCATTAAGGCAGGCAACTGGGCCTGATGAAGCAAGCATGTATGTTTATTCAACCTATATTATTCCCCAAGGTTTCAGCGGTACCATTACTGATGATCATGGCTGGAAAGGTGGTGATGGATTTGTCGTGTATGGTGAAGACAGCTCGCAAAACCGAGTAAAAGTGAATGATCGCAATGGTCCCTGGGATTGGGCATACCCTGACTATTTCGGGGTTATTGTACGCCGGAGTGATAAGCAGATTTATGCACCTGCTTCAGCAAAGGCAAAACCTGAAGTCTTCTTTCTAGGTGAGGAAGGTAATGATACCTTAGTGTTTGGCTTTAATCAGGCAGCAGATAACCATCAAGTTAACCAAAATACAATCACCGTACGTGCCACCCGTGGCGATCAAGCCTTTGGTAGTGCAACCGCCGATGGACCTTTTATTAAATTTGCCGAGGATGCCCATGGTTCTAGTGTGATTGCCGCTGAAACAGAAACCTTTGTCGTACGTGGTAATGATAAAACAGGCAAAATTGATATTAATTTAACGACAGAAGCCGGGCAAGAAACGATTACTGAGAAACTGTTTATTATCGAAGGGGCTGAAGGGCAAAATGGAGAAAAAGGCTTAATCCTCAATACTGGCCAAGGACAAAATAATACCTTCCAGGTGGGGGAGGTGAAGGGGGCGGATATTAGAGTGGGTAATAGCACCACCAGTCTTATTTTTACTAATAAAACCTCCGGTGAAGTACATATTAATAATGACAATATGCAGGGGAATGATTCACCTGTCGTGGATATCACAGCATGGGGTTCTGTTGAAAACCTTACCTTTATTGCCAATGGTAAAGCGTTGGAAATACATGATGGTATGACTGGCCGATCTATTACTGTTGAAGATGGTTCTAAAGTCTCTGTTCATGTTGAAGATAAGGAAGGCCGTCAATTGTTGCTTGATAGTGATAAGCTGAAAACCTTTATTAGTGGTAGCGAAACGGTAGCCAATGGGGTTGATTTTGCTCCCAATGGTATTGTTTATTTACCAGTTACCGGCTCGATTCAGCAAAGTGACAGTGGCCCTGAGCTGCAGTTACGTGGTCAAGGACAGGTGGTTAATATCACAAGAGATGAGCCCAATAAACCACTAGCCTTAACCGTAGACCAAGGAATTAAAGTAATAATGGATACTCACCAACACGGTGATATGTTTACCCTTAAAGACGTGAATTTGAGTGATGTCAAAATTGAACGGCAAGGGCGGTCATTTGTCTTAAAAAATGAGGCTGGAGCCGTCCTATTAAAAATAGATAATTTAAAGGGATATGCTGGGTTTAAAGTACAATTGGATGATCACTTGCTTTATTTCCGCACAACCGATCAAGGCAACAGTTTTGTTTACACCATCCTGAATAAACAAACCGGACAAGCTTCGGCACCGGTTGCACCAGCTGAATCAGAGGAATATGCAAAACCTGAATCCGCTACCTTGGTGGATAAAAATGACCCCAGTTTGCCGGCGAAAGTCAGGTTGATTCCTCATCAATTATGGCAATTTGATAATGGTTTATATGTTTCGCCTAAAACAGGAGAAGTATTTGATTTACAAGGCTATCGATATGACCATGCCCGTTATGATCGAGCAACCAATAAAATAATTTACAATACCCGTTATGATCAAAATATTGAAATAGCCCTTGATGATGTTGATACCACGGCTCGCATTGCTCCCTATGAAGTGGATATTGTGCTTGGTGAAAATAATAAGCAGAAATGGCGTTTTCCACCTTCATTGGTAGGTGATGCTGAGCAAGCAGGCTTTCTTGTTGACCCAGCAACTTGGTTTATTTATGAAAAACCAGAAGATGAAAGTCCAATGAAGTTTATGTATTTTCATTATGATGGTGCCAGAGGACGACACTTAGTTGTAGATAGTGGTACTGTGCCAGGTAATATGCTGTCCAACGGTAAAACGTTGGGACTATCCATCGGTGATTTTCATGAGGTGCTTGCCAAGTCGAATGAACAAAATCTAGAACGAGGCAACTTGCATATTCCGAAAGAGAAAAGAGGTCATTATGAAAACCGTAAGATTCATGATGGCTATATGCAATGGGGGCGGGTGATGTCTAATTGGGTGCCTGCTAAATATGACAATGTGTGGGTACCCCATGAAGATAAAGCCCCAGATACTTACTTAACTGAACACGGCTATGCAGCAGGCGTAACTGATGAGGCTGCCTATCGCAAAGCACAGATTCTTAAACAGTTTCACCAGGATTTGCTCACCAGTGGCAAAGTGGTTAGTCAGTATGTGGTCAATAAGGTAGCTTAAATCGTGGGTTAGATGACAGAGAGGTTAATGGATTAAAAATAATTTACGAAGAATATAATAGGCGCTTCAGTTCATACTACACTTTATGTCAGGTACTTAACGATTGGTTATTAAGTGCTGGCATGAGGGTGTACTATGACTGTCTTATACAAACAATGGCCAAAACTTCCTTGTTATCTGTTATTGGATGCTGGAAAATACCCAGTGATTAATAATTGGATTGACGACAGTTATAATAGTTATGCTATTTATTTAAATACGCCTTATGCTGCTTTAGAGTCACTTTCTCCGCAGTTGGTTGAATGTTCTTTCGACTCTAAACTCTGGAGCATGTTCCAGCGACAGGGTATTTATAACCAGTGGGGTATCCTGTTATTCTCAAACGCTGGCTTTTCAGAGATAGTTCGTCACTGTCAGTGGTGGATTCAAGTAGAAACTCAAAATAAAATGACAGGGATATTTCGTTTATATGACCCTGATCTCTGTTACAAATTATTTACTTGTTCTTCAGATATACAGCGGCAAAAGCTACTAGGTATTATCAACAGTATATGTTGTTTTAATGATGGCTGGCATCAGTTTGATAATGCTGTGCTGCAATCGGTTGATTACCAATACCTGTTATCATTGGAATCAAGTCAGTGGCGTGCTATCAAAGAGGACAAATCCACTGCACTTAAAAAAAGAATTCATCAGCATGTACAACACTTATTTCCCCACTTATTAAGAAAGAAAGATAGTGACCAACAGCTTGAATGGATTAATATGTTGCTGGATGAAGCAAATACACTGCATTTTACGACCATTCAAGATATTTACCAGTTTATCAATATTATTGGCATTTTAGGTATGGATGCTTTAAACCCTAAAATGCATCCAGAAATATATCAGCTATTAACTGATCAGGATGATACTTCACCCGCTGTTAGATTAAGAGAAGCTACCATGCTTGCACAACAAGCTGTAAAACAGGTGGTTATTGATTAAGCCACAAATACTTTATTAGCCTAAAAATGATAATACCTTACAATGAGTGAGGTGTGAAATAAGGGGCAATCTATGAGAGGTGCTGGGGGAACATCCGGTGGAGTAGGACTGTTTCTTATTGGACTGATTATGATGTGTGGTGGCTTTTACCTGTTGTTTAACGCAATTTCAGTTCGATCAACATTTGGTATGGGGGTGGGGTTATATAATTTTTCAGGATGGGGTGCTAACTTTACCATTACCAATGGTATGGTGATGATTCCTTTTATGTTTGGAATAGGGCTGGTTTTCTATGAGGGTAAAAATATTATCGGTTGGATTTTATTTGTTGGCTCTTTAGTGGCGTTAATTTTTGGAGTTATTACCTCTATTCATTTTAGTCTTAAGGCGATGTCTGCTTTTGATTTGATTACTATCTTGGTATTAGCAATTGGAGGTTTAGGATTATTTTTTCGCTCACTAAAATCGTTTTAATGTGCTCTTAAGCGATTAAACCAGTGAAATAACGGATGCTTTACTGAATAATCGGTTGGGCTGTTGCCATTGAACATGAGAATAAGGCTTTAAAAACTCACATAATTGTTGGCAAAATTGCCAGCAATCTGCATCGTGGTCTATCTAAATGATGCATCATCAGCCCATGTAATACATGTTGGCCAATTCATACACGTTCTTCAGTTATTTTATTACTCGATTTAAAGTTAATGATTCAACAATTGTAGGGTCAGCTAATGTGGATATATCTCCCAAATCATCGAACTCTCCAGAGGCCACTTTACGGAGAATTCGGCGCATGATTTTACCAGAGCGGGTCTTCGGTAGTCCAGGAGTAAACTGAATAATGTCGGGAACGGCTATTGGGCCGATTTCCTGTCTAGCCATCAGTTTAAGCTCTTCACAAAGCGCTTTACTGCCTTCTTTTCCAACAACCAAGATGACAAAAGCATAAATACCTTGCCCCTTAATGTCATGGGGAAAGCCAACTACGGCTGCTTCTGCAACTATTTCATGTTTGACTAAGGCGCTTTCAATTTCTGCTGTCCCTAAACGGTGACCAGAGACGTTAATCACATCATCTACACGTCCAGTAATCCAATAATATCCATCTTCATCTCGTCGTGCACGATCACCTGTCATAAACATGTTTTTGAAGTTGGAGAAGTAAGTATTGCGAAACCGCTCATGGTGTTGATAAACAGTACGCATTTGACCTGGCCAGCTATTTAAAAAAACCAAATTTCCCTCAGCGGTGTCCTGTAAAATACTACCCTTGTCATCTACCAATGCAGGTTCAATACCAAAAAATGGAAGTGTAGCTGAGCCTGGTTTTAGGTTTGTAGCTCCAGGTAAAGGCGTTAGAAGAATACCGCCAGTTTCGGTTTGCCACCAAGTATCAACGATTGGACACTGCTGTTTTCCAACTATGTTATAATACCACTCCCAAGCATTTGGATTAATGGGCTCACCCACTGTTCCTAGTAATTTAAGAGACTGTCTTGAGGTTTTCTTAACGGGTTCGTCACCAAACCGCATTAAGGCTCTAATTGCAGTAGGTGCTGTGTAGAAAATATTTACTTTATATTTATCGACTATTTGCCAACACCGAGAAGCATCTGGATAGGTAGGGGTACCCTCAAACATTAATGTTGTTGCTCCATTAGCCAATGGACCAAAAACTACATAGCTATGGCCAGTAATCCAGCCAACATCTGCCGTACACCAATAAATATCTCCTTCATGATAATCAAACACATAGCGATATGTTAATGATGCATACACCATATAACCACCTGTCGTATGTAGCACACCTTTAGGTTTACCTGTAGAACCTGATGTATATAAGATGAAAAGTGGATCTTCTGCATCCATTTCTTCACAAGGGCAGTCAAGCGAGGCATTGTTAACTAGATCATCATACCAATAATCCCTACCTTCTTCCCAGTGTATGTCCCCTCCAGTTCGTTTTACAACTATAACTGAATCTAAAGTTGTTTCTTTTAATAGCTTAGCTGCCGTATTAACGTTTTCTTTCAGAGGAGTACGTTTACCTCCGCGGACGCTTTCATCAGCAGTAATTACCACTCTAGACAAGCCATTATCAATTCGATTAGCTAATGCCTCTGACGAAAAGCCGCCGAATACTACTGAGTGAATTGCTCCAATACGGGCGCAGGCCAGCATTGCATAAGCAGCTTCAGGAATCATAGGCATGTAGATTGTTACCACATCAGATTTTTTTACCCCCAACTTTTTAAGTGCATTAGCAAACTGACACACTTTTTCATAAAGCACTTGATAAGTAATATAAGCTTCATCTGAGGGATTATCCCCTTCCCAGATTATGGCTGTTTGATGTGCCCGTGTAGGTAAATGTCTATCTATACAGTTAGCACAGGCATTCAGTGTTCCATCATAATACCAGCGAATATGTAGATTATCGTAGTTAAAATCAACATCTCGAATTTGTGTATAAGGTTTAATCCAGTTTATACATTTTCCTTGTTCTCTCCAAAATGCTTCAGGATTATCAATTGATTGCTGGTAAAGGGTGAGATATCTTTCGTGGTCAACCCAAGCGTTGCTAGCAACATTTTCATCAACATTATAAATTTGAAGAGTATTCATCAGTTTTTTCCATTATGTGAATAAGGCATGTTTCATATTCTAGCCTAAATTTTTACTTTATTAGTTTTAAGAAAAGCTATAGTTAATACTTATATAATCAAAGTGAATGGTTTTAGATGCAGCCATCGAGTGACGAAACCCAATGAGCCTTCAATTAATAGATGGGTGGGGTATAACAAGCCCTAAAAATCATTCAAGAAGAATATGCTAGGGTCACTTTTGTTTTTAGATAACTAATATCAAGAAACTTATTAATCAAGATAAATATAGTCGGAATAAAGCTATAATTTTATATGAATCAATAGCGTGAGTGCAGTGGAGTTTTATGGTTTCTTAACTTTCTTTGTGTATATTAAAAAGACTGACTGTTAAAAAATAGCTTTTGAAAAAATAGGTTATTAGTTGGTGATTATGGTATTTAGCTGTGATGCTCAATGAATGCTTATGATTCGATAAGTATTTCAAACACTAGGAACCACTTATGATGGAAATATAAAATAGTATTTTTAGATGTATCTGTTATGGCTAAGTTAGCTTGTTTTGTTGCTACAGTATTGTCTGTATTGCCAATAACTCTATTTGCGAGTGGAGGTGTTCGTGCTGGTCTTGGCCTATTAGTACTGGTAGTTTTGGTGTTATTTTTTTTGTTGACACCTTTGGTTGTTTCTATATTTTTTACTGGAAAAGTAAACAAGCTAAGAAACTATTTTTCAGCTATAGTGATAATCTATACTACGGGGTTTGCTCAGCTTGTAATAGTTCTTCTAGTCAAGAATGATTTCTTAACTAACCTCTATTCATCAGAATTTATACCATGGGCTTTTGCTATGTTGTTTTGGCTTATTCCAATTGCATGTTGTGTTATATGGCTAATATGGAAGAAAATAAATGGAAAAGCATAATAGTGAAATTGTTATCGAAGCTCATTTAAAAAGCTAAAACTAGGGTAAATACACAACGACCTCCTGATATAAGCGACCGAAGTGGTAACAAATGTTGACATGGGCGAGAGGTTGTTGTTTTGGTAGAAACCGGATAAGAGGTTGTTTCCAGAGACTCAATGCATATGGCTCCAGTAACCGGAGAACAGGCATTAGCACCCATTTGCAGGGATGCCAATTAACAGGCTTATGGTAGTCAATAATAATCAGTTTGCCTCCTGGTTTCAGTACCCTACAGGCTTCAGCCAAAGTTGCTGATTTAACTAAGTCTGGCTGCTCATGTAACAGGAAGAACAATAGCACAGTGTCAAAACTGTTACTTGGGAAACCAAGATCAGTAGAATCTCTATGATATAAATAAAAGTTCTCGTAATAAGCCATTTTGGTTTGTAAATTGGCTAATTGAATTGGAGCCACATCAATAATATGTAGAGAGCCGTTCGGTTGAATTTTCCTCGCTATTTCCTGGGATATATCTCCATATACTGCAGCTATTTGCAAAACATCACTATTTCTGGAATCAATAGCTGAGACAACCTTACTTTTCAAGTGATTGTAATTGCCAAACAATATACTTCGTACCACCCAGGCCTGATCAAAAAAGCGCACGCCGGCAGGATGTAAATAGGCCCACCAATATTTCCGATCTAAATACTCAGGAATATCTACTGATTGACACGAATTACTTAGTCCAGTTTTCAATTGATCATTTCTAGTTCTATCATACATAGCGAGACTTATGCTTTCTTCCAGAAATTGTATTAGCTAATAAATCTAGAAATAGGTTACCAAAGTATTTGAAAACGTGCTTTATGAGCTTATATTGAGTATAGCAAAGTGTACAGGAAGAATAAGTGCCAACTTTGCAATGACTTATTTTCTCTCATGTGAAAATGTTTTTTTCTAAATTAGCGCTAAACTTTAGTCAAAAGTAAAGTTTTCATATTATTCATCAATAACCGCATGTGTAGAGAAGATATTAGTCAACATTATTCACGACTCATGACAGTAATTACAGGGGCTTATTTCGATGGTTTGGAGAAGGAAAAGTATATTTAAGGTATTTAAATATATATTTTCTATATCTGTCATAATGGGTGTGCTGGTTGGTATGTTATTTATACTAGCTTTAGAGAAAGTCGATCAATTAACATCAACTGATAATTTTTGCAGCAACAGTTGTCACCCTATGACGCGTTTTGTTGCTAATGAATCCATCTTTATACAGTCGAGTCATCGTGCTACCAGCTCCGGTGTTCAAGCAAGCTGTGCTGATTGTCATATTCCCAAAGGACTGCTGCCAGCAACATGGGCTCATATTACAGATGGTACTCGTGACTTATGGTCTCTTCTCGTTAATGATTTCTCATCAGAAGAGCAATGGAATGCGGCACGGCCAGAAATGGCTTACCGGGTACGAGATTGGCTATTGGATAATGACAGTCACACCTGTCGTAATTGTCATGTTGCAGTTAAGCCATCCCGAGAACGAGGTCAGCGCCAACATGAACTTGCTGAGCGCAATAGCGTTACCTGCATAGGTTGTCATTTTAACTTAGTCCATGATGAGGTTGAGCCGAGAGAAAGCTTTCTTAAACGAGTAGAGATAAATAACAAGCTATAAATGAATAATGGTTTTTAAAATGAAAACAAAAAAATATAAGACGATTTTGCTATGAGTTTGAGTCGAAGAGTGTTTTTAAAGAATAGCAGCTTATTGTCATTGTTTGCTGGTTTTGGTGTGCCATGGTCTGTTATTGCCACGGAAATTGAAAAGGTGAAAACAGGAGCATCAGCAGCTAATGAGTCAGTGATTCGTTATGTTAAGTCTACTTGTGCTCATTGTGTGAATTTCTGTGGTATTAATATTAAATTAGAGAACAATATTATTCGTAGTATTTATCCTGATGAAGCACGAGCTGAGTTTTATAATCATGGTATTTGCCCAAAAGGGGTATCAGGTAGCTTTAATACCTATAATCCTTACCGTATCAAAACACCATTGAAACGGACCAACCCTAAAAAAGGCTTAGACCAAGACCCAGGTTGGGTAGAAATTTCTTGGGATGAAGCCTTTGACACCATTACCAAAAAACTCCAACGCATACGCGAAGATGATCCACGAAAATTTGTTTGGCAACACGGCCATGGAAAATACTTAATAGGAGATAAGTTCCCCAAAGCTTTTACTGCCGCTTTTGGTACGCCAAACTTGGTACATCGAACAACTTCCTGTGAAGCTGCACGTCATGTGGCCGATGAAATTACCTGGGGATATCATGGGTTTTTACCGGATATTAATGAGTGTAACTACTTACTTAATTTTGGCGCTAACTATTTTGAAGGTGAGCAGTTTGCTCGCTGGCTGGATCATACCGTAACTGACGCAAAAGAACGGGGCATGAAAGTGGTAGTGGTAGAACCACGTTTGTCTAATAGCGCAGCAAAAGCCAATGAATGGATACCGGTAAGGCCAGGCAAGGATATTTTACTGTTACTGGGAATGGCACGTATTTTAATTCAAGAGAACTGGATTGATAGGGAGTTTCTTACCCAATACACTAATGCGCCCAATTTGGTGGATACCAATGGGGAGTTTTTACGGGATAAGGATGGTCAAGCACTGGTATGGGACCAGGTAACGCAGCAGGCAGTGGCATTTAGCTCAGGTAGAATCAAACCAGAATTAGCAGGACGGTTTACCCATAATCAAAAAGAATATTCCACAGCATTTCAGGTATTCGCAGATAGTTTAAATACGCTGAATGATAAGGATATAGCAGAAGAAGCAGGGGTGCCTGCTGCAACTATTAGACGGTTGACAGAGGAACTGGCGAAACAGGCCCAAATTGGTGCGACGGTTGTACGTAATGGGCAGACTTTACGTTATCGCCCCGTAGCTATTCATACTTTTCGTGGTCTTGCGGCTAAACAATATGGTGTACAGAATTGGCGTGCCGGTTTAATTGTACAAATGCTATTGGGCAGCATTGATGCGGTGGGTGGCCTTAACCTACATAGTGTGCACAAAAAGCCTGGTTATATGGAGCCTGCTGAAGCAGAGTATCCACCTACACGAGTGGATTTACAGGAAAGTATTTTTTTTCCTCATGCCACTCATAATGTTGCTCAGCAGGTGGCAAAAACTATTTTGGAACCTAAAAAATACGGTTTACCTTATACCCCCGAAATGCAAATCTTCTATGCCACCAATCGACCATTTTCAACTACGGATAGTAAGGAACAATTTAAATCATTGGAAAAAACCTATAACGTGGTGATTGACATTGTTATGTCAGAAACAGCGGAGATGGCAGATATTGTGCTGCCCGATTTAACTTATCTAGAATCCTGGCATTTATCACCAACACGTTATACGCCAGCCACTAAACATACGGCTATACGTCAACCAGTAACTAATGTGTTTAATTTGCCCCATGATGGATTTTCCATTATCTGGGAGCTAGCTAGTCGTTTAGGATTACGAGATCAATACATTGAACAAATTAATAAAAAGTGGGGGTTAAAGAAGAATCCGCTAAAAACAGGGCGGGATTATAGCGCAAAAGAAGTAGTAGAAAATTTATGGCTGGAAAAAACCAAAGGTAAGGAATTTAGTTATGCCGTAGAGCATGGCTTTAGCGGTAAGCATTTATCCGAAAATGATACTTACTTAAAAGGGGTAGAGGCTAAATTTAAGGGGGCAGGTAAGCCAAAAATGCAGTTCTACGCAGAAAGCATGCTGGGTACACTATTTAATATTAAAGAAACTGTTAAGCAACATGATATAAAAAATATTGATCTGGATGATTACCAAGTTTCCTTATCACCGTTGCCATTAAGGGTACATAGTATGCCTGTGCCCCATCGTAATAAGGATAAATACCCTTTTTATATCATTACATACAAACGGATGAATCGAACTCAGTCTGGTAATACCGCAATGAATCCCTTATTAAATGCCTTAGGCCCAGAAGCTGATGAGAATTTTGTATTAATTAATGAACAAACGGCCATTGAATTAAAACTTAAAGAAAAGGATAAAGTGCAGATTGAAACCCGTGTGGGCAGCGTGGAAGGCCGCGTTAAGTTAACTCAATGCATCAGGCCTGACACCCTGGCAGTATCTTATCACTATGGTCAGCAAAGCCTAGGTATGCCGGATTATGCGCGAAAGGGAATTTGGATTAATTCAATATTGGAATCACACTCTGATTTAGTGTCTGGAATGGATAGTTTTAATGACTCGGTATGTCGTTTGAAAAAAGTGTAGAAATACACGAGTGAGTATAATTCTATGACCAAGTTTGTACGGCTAATCGATATGGATCGCTGCATGGGGTGTCAGGCTTGTGTAGCGGCGTGTTATCAGGAAAATCATTACACTCCCGGCTCACCTTGGAATGAAATGATTGAATATGAGATTGGCACTTACCCTCATGTTGGCAAAGTATTTGGCACCATGGGTTGTATGCACTGTGAGGATGCGCCGTGCCAAACGGTGTGTGATGCTATTGATGTACATGCCATTAGCAAAAATGAATATGGTGTGGTGCTGGTTGATTATGACAAATGTATAGGCTGTGGTTATTGCGATACTGTTTGCCCCTATAATGTGCCTCAGCTCAATAAAGAAGTAACATCACTTTATGGCGAAGATAAGTTGAGTCCTTTAGAGACTATTCCCCAGGAGCAACGCCATCCTACCCACCATAAAAAAAACAATGTGATGGAAAAATGCACCTTTTGTTGGCACAAATTGGAACAAGCCATAAACAGCAATCAAATTGATAAAATTGGTGTGGATCCACAGTTTACCCCTAGCTGTGATTTAGTATGCCCCGTTGAAGCACGCTTTTTTGGTGATCTGGATGATCCTGACAGCGAAGTATCACGTCAGATAGGTACCAAGAAAGCGACGCAATTGAAAAAAGAATACGGCACTAAGCCCCAAGTCTATTACAAACTGAGTGGGGGTGATTTTTGATGATAAAACTATGGTGCTTATTTTTATTGATAGTAGGCTTGGGTTCTTCTTCACTCATAGCGGATGATAATAAAACAGAGTCAAATAATATTCCTCTAGCTTTGATTGCGGAAAAAATTCGTAGCGGTGAAATAAATGTAGGGGCAGAATATTCACTAAACACAAAAAACGGGCGATTTCATATTATTCATGCGGATAAAATGTTGATGGATTGTAGCAGCTGTCACTATGGTCATAGCTATAAAAACGATTACTTGATTATGGGAAAATCTAAACCCTACCCATATTTAGCCAAAGGTCAGTATGAGCGCAGTGTTTGTTTAGGTTGTCATCAGCAGGGGGGCATTGCAACGCAATGGTATCATGGCAGCACCAACCCATAAGCGTAGATCAAGTTAATGTTAATAAGGCCTGGAGTAAGCTGTACTGGTTTTGCAGCGACTTTTTTTTAACTCAACCTACACCCACCTTTCTTATTCACTTGCAACAACAAATTAAGGCAGTTGACATCACAGCATTAATGCCATTAATGGGTGAATTGTCAGGCTTGTGTGAGTGTAACGAGGAATTACTAATAGACTACACCCGGTTGTTTGCAGGTATAAAGGCAGGTTATGGTCCGCCTCCACCCTATGAATCGCTCTATCGTTCGCATTACCGAAGTGAAGAAGTTATTGCAGCTGTTTCCTCTGCCTATGTTGCGGCTGGCTTTGGCAGCTTGCAGTATCCTGGCTGTCCACCCGATCATATCGGTACTGAACTCCGTTTTATGGCTATGTTATCTGGCATGCTTACCAGTAATGACCAGCAATACGATCAGTTATTGAAAATAGCTGAGGATTTTAAACAACAGCATATATTATCGTGGATACCGTCCTATTGTGATCAGCTTAAGCAGTTAGCACTAACACCATTTTATCAGTTGGTGGCGCGTATGGTGAAGCAGTTGCTAAGTAATATGATGGGTGATAGGTAGTGCATCTTATTGGTCTTTGAAAAACAAATAGCTTTCTTGTAAAACGTTTACGTTTAATGCGGATTGTTAAAGTAAAGTAATTGCGCTCTATTTACATCTATTCATTTTAGTCTTAAGGCGATGTCTGCTTTTGATTTGATTACTATCTTGGTATTAGCGATTGGAGGTTTAGGATTATTTTTTCGCTCACTAAAATCGTTTTAATGTGCCATTAAGCGATTAAACCAGTGAAATAACGGATGCTTTACTGAATAATCGGTTGGGCTGTTGCCATTGAACATGAGAATAAGGCTTTAAAAACTCACATAATTGTTGGCAAAATTGCCAGCAATCTGCATCGTGATCTAAATGATGCGTCATCAGCCCAGTGGCTTCTTGGCTATCAATCTGGTTTAAGCGTCGTGCTTGTAAGTGTTGAATTAATTGCATCAAGCAATGTTTTTCTCCAGCAAATTGGCGCTGTTTCCAATTAATAATATCCACATGAACATTTTGTATCACTAGGTCTTTTCTTGATTGGCGTGGGCCTAGGGTAGATAAGCCCATGTAATGCATGTTGGCTAATTCATTCACTAATGAGTGGGCAAGTCGATTCCAGGGAGGTACTAACACCGGAAAAAATTGTTTAGCAAATGCTTGCTTCAGGATATTTTGACCAGTTAATAATTCACTGGCAATGACTTCAAAGAGTCGGTCTGCGCCTAATTCACATTTACGCTGGCTGGCAGGTGCGTGATTTTGATGGCTATATCCATGCTGGCTTATCCAGACTAAAGGATGTTGTTCTACTAGCTCAATTAATGATATTTCCAGTTGATTAGGAATCACCGCTAGGCAAAGAGGGATTTGATAATTATGAGTTAAATTAATCAACTGAGTCAGCGCAGCGCTGCTGGTATGGGCATCATCATCTCGCCACCAGAGGGCAATGGTTTTTTGCTCGGCTGCCCAGGTTTCAATTTCTGTTGCTAAGTGTTGCCAGCTCATGAAATTATTCTTTTAAAGAGTATCTATTAACAAGCATCTGTTAACAATCGTCCGCTAAAAAGCACTCAAGTTGCTGAATGGTTTGTGCTGCACCATCCATTTGTATTGAGTAGTGAGGTTTTATCGGCTGTGATAACAGGCGACAAATGGTGTCTGCTAACTGTTGTACAGAAAGTGTCGCCTGGTCTAAACAGGGAAAACTCGTGATTTGGCTAAATCGTTGGGCTCGGAACCGCTGCTCTGTTTCCGTTTCATTAGCAAAAGGAACCCAAATAGTCTGGCAGCCTGCTTGCAGTGTATCCAACAGAGTATTATATCCTGCTTGAGAAATGGATAATTGAGAATGGCGTAAACACTGAAAAAAATCCGCTCTCATGGACTCAATATCCATATTAGCGGGGCAGTTCTTCTTTAGCTGATCATATTGTTGCTGCGGTATATTAGGGCCTGTAATCATTCGCCAGCGCCACTGGCTGTGCTCAGGTTGCTGGTTTAACTGATGACAGGCCGCTTGAGCTAGCTGAAGTAATTCAAAGCCAACAGCTCCTCCACCAGCAGAGACTAAGATATCTTGTTGTGGTGTTGTAGCTGATGGTGATGGATCAACAGCTTCCCCTTGCATTTCAGTTACCGGTGCAATATAGCCAGTATAAGCAATTTTATTCACAATTTGGCTGGTGAGTGGAAAGGTTTGATCTAGGGTGATCAGCTGCGGGTCTCCATGCACCAGGACATGATCAACATAATCTTGCAACTGTTGTACAACCCATTGATGTCGATTCATGTCATGTTTTTCAACTAACACATCACGAATGGATGTTACCACTAATGGTGTTGGCTTAGCCTGGCGGCAAGCATCTAGCAAAGGTATCAATTCAAAGCGAAACTGACGACGACCAAAGGGGTACATTTCCAGTAATACAACATCAGGTTGAATTTGCTGAAAGTAATGCAATAGTTGTGTTGTTCGCTGCTGTTTAATGGAGTCATCAATAGCACGGCCATCTACTTGGACCAGCTGGCTAAAATTGGCATCAGCAGAAGTTAAAACCGGTAGTTGTAGGTAGTGGACAGCACCAAAATTAATTTCTGCGATGGGTTTTCCACCTGCGACAACAAATACATCCCAGCCTGCTTTAATGGCGGCCTGACAAATGTGAGCAGCCCGTTGCAGATGGCCAATGCCTAACAGGTGTTGGACATAAAAAAGTAAGCGACGTGGCCTGGTTAATGACTGAGCTTGGCTCATGCAAGATTAGGCTCCAAATTAATACCGCGCTTGACCATAATTTTATTAAATCGCTGTCCAATCGTTGCGACGCCACTTAAGTAAGTGTCTGCCTGCATAGTATAGGGGCGAGCTTGATTGGGTAATGCTTTCAGTGCGTTGACCATTTTAAGGGGAGCATCTGACCCTGTTAGTTGATCAGGATCTAGCATGGTGGCCCAGCCTAATTCTGTAGCTTTTTTAACGCGAATAAATTGTTCCAGACGGGGCTCTTTTCTGGGAATAAACAGGGCGCGCTGATTAAAGGAGAGTATTTCACAAAAAGTATTGTAGCCCCCCATGGCGACTACTGCTTGGGCATTGGCCATAACATGTTCAAGTTGACTGATAAAGGTCAGTAGAGTGACCCGAGATAATTTTTTGACTCGATTTTCAAAGGCTTGCCGGTCTTTACTATTCATAAAGGGGCCGGCGATAATCACGGCAGGCCAGGGCAGTTCGGCTTCTGCCTGTTCATAAGCACTGATTACCCAATCCACCATTTCGACACCATCGCCACCACCGCCAGGTGTAACCAATAGATACTGCTCGGGTAAATCATTTAACGGCTCTGTTTTGGCTTGAGGTAAGTGTCGATGTAAGAATCCTGTATACAGCCCGCGTTGTTCAATTACATCAGCAAAGGGTAATCCTTTTAGGGGATTACCCATCAGTTGTGGACCATATATCCAAATATCATCGTACTGCTGTAGCACCTCTCGGGTAATGCCTTTATGTTGCCATTCTTTTTTTAGCAACTCGGGTGTATCTAGTACGTCTCTTAAGCCAAGCACTGTATGTACACCTTGTTGGTGTAGGTGTTGTAGCGTACGCTTTACCTCGCCTTTTAAGCCTAACGGTTCTTTATCGACAATCAATACATCGGGTTGAAAACTATTCGCAGTATTAAAAATAATAGACTCACGAATCGAAAGGGTTTCTTCTAGATCAATATGTAGCCCCATCGACGTATAGTCGCCGTTATACAGTTTAATCACTCCAGGGATTCTGACAAAATCGACGCGGGCTTTGAATTCAAACCGACCAATCAGTGCAGAGCCACTTAGTATCAGGACAGAAATCCCTTTATATTGTCTTACCAAGCTATGGGCAATAGTACGACAGCGGCGTAAGTGGCCTAAACCGTAGGTGTCATGACTGTAAATTAAAACTTTGGCATGGTGAGGGGGTGATTGGGGCATGGGTAGTAATTGATAGTGGAAACGCCAGACTATAAAGCAACTTCTAAATGATTGGTAGTAAAATCTGTCGTACTTTGCTCTAACCGATATACGGCCAGTGGCTCAGCAACACCTTTTACAGGATACTTGCCAACAAAGTGCACTGGGTGATTAATCAGACTGGCAAATTCATCAGACATTAATAGGTTGGTGCCCACCATTTTGGTTAGCTCTTCAATCCGAGCAGTACGATTAACGGCAGGCCCCATTACAGTAAAGTCTAGTCGTGATGATGAACCAACATTGCCATAAATCACTTCACCTTGATGCAGCCCAACCCCAAATTCAATAATCGGTTGGCCTTTCTTTACCAGTTCGGTATTGAGGGTTTGAATTTGCTCATAGGCTAAAATGGCCGCGTCTAGTGCTGCTTCACAAGCAGCGTTAATTGTGCTGGCGGCTTCTTTGGTAAATAAAATCAGCATCGCATCACCAATAAATCGGAGTACTTCACCGCCGCGATGGGTCACTGCGTTGGTAATAATTTCAAAATAAGCATTAATGAGTTCCAACATATGCTCATTTTCTAATGATTCGGTCAGGGCAGTAAAATTACGTAAATCACTGTACCAAAGGGCTGCTTCAATCACTTCACTATCACCCCGTTTGATGCTGCCTTTTAATATTTTTTGACCAGTTTTAGGACCGACATAAGTATTGAGTAATGAGCGGATAATATCGCGAGTGGTATATACCTCAAGGATGGGGGTTAAATAGTCCAGCAGCAGTGACAGTTTTTGTATATCCTGATCGGTAAAACCACCAGGATGGTCTGTGGCAATCGTAAAGGTATTAATATAACCATCAGTAAATTGTAGTGGGAAAACGATATAATCACTTACCTGGGTGGCTGCGAGTTCTTGCAGTACAATATGGGCATTGCTGATATCAATTTCAGACAGCTTATAACGGACTATTTGATTGGTTTGGCGGACTTTTTCAATAGGACTGCCTCGATATGAATTGGTAACTTCAATACCATGTTCTGGGGTAAACACATCGATTTGTTCACGGCCTCGCCACCAGGTAAACGCTTTGCCCGTAATTTCCGGGTGAATGGTATGTAAGGTGAAGCGAATACGGATAATAGGTAGTCCTGCTGCTAGTAACTGATTAGACAATGCTCTTAGCAGCTTACAACGATCATTTAATTTACGACCATCAGTAATTAGCCAGACTAACAAAGAAGCCAGTGGCCACCCTCCAGTATTACCCAATAAGGACTGAATGGCTTGAAACTGTTGATGGTTTGTTGAGTTCACTATTGTACTGTCATTACTTAAATCACTCTATCTCTAACAGTGTAGACGAGTGTGAGGGTATTACAGAGGTAGTGCCAAGAGGATGTTCATTATTAAAGTATCTGGTTGATGAGGTAGGGGTAAATTGATTAGCTTATCTTGTGATATATACCTTGTGATATAAAGTGGCAGGTAAATGGCATCCTGTATTAACAGCGCTTATGGAGCGGGCGTCCTGTTCTATAGTTTATAGGCAAGTCAGGCTTGTTACCCAATGTTATGCATACACGACAAGTATTATAAATTAAGGCTGCACTTTATGGTGTGGAAAAAATTAACCACATGGCTTTCCTTTAGCCATTTAGCATTGCCAACTAGCAAGCTACCTGATCGCTTTCAGCAGGCTGTGCAACGCCAGCAAACCATTGGTGAGCAATTAATTGCTGGCATTGAGTTTGTTATTGTGGTGCTTTTCTGGCTACTGTATTCACTGTCACCCAAAACGTTTAGCAAAAATACTGACGATTTGGTTAGTCCCATTTGGAGCTATGAGGGCTTGTTGCACATGGTTCAGGCTGAGCCTGTACCCTGGGCATTATCTGCTTATTTAGGGTTTGCTATTAGCCGGTTATGGCTGGTTTATTATCGGCCCAAGGATAATTGGCATGCCTATCTATCCATTATAATGGATTTTGCACTGTTATATGCTTTAATCTGGTGCTTTCATATCCAATACCAACAACCCCCTTCCTTTTACTTAAAAGCACCGACTTTGTTGTATGTATTTATTTTTATTGCCATTCGTAGCCTACGGTTTGAGGCGCGTTTTGTAATAATGGCTGGGTTAGTTGCAGTAATTGGCTGGCTGATGATGGTGGCTTATGTGGTATTTAGTCAGCCAGGGATGCCTATGATTACGCGAGATTATGTGGCGTATTTGACGTCAAACTCGGTCTTATTAGGGGCTGAATTTGATAAAATGATCACTATGGTTTTTGTCACCTTAATTTTGGCGTTGGCAATTACCCGGGCTCGTTTTTTGTTAATTGAGGCAGTGGTAGAGTCACAAGCTGTAGAAGATTTAGCGCGGTTTGTACCAACGTCTGTGGCAAAAAATATAACCCAGTCTGAGCAGCGGGTGGCTGCAGGCTTTGGAGAAGTAAGGGAAGCCACCATGCTATTTACTGATATTGCTGGGTTTACCAGTTTGAGTGAAGAGTTATCACCCGAAACCCTGATTCAAGTATTAAATCATTACTTTAGTGTGGTAGCGGAGCCCATTGAGGCTTTCGGCGGTACAATTAACCAGTTTCAAGGGGATGCAATTTTAGCCACTTTTAATTTGCCAACCGCTGATGATGATCATGCCAGACATGCGATTGAAGCTGCCTTGGCGATTCAGCAAGCCCTGGCTAAGGAACAAATTGAGCTAACGACCCGAATTGGCATTAATACTGGATTGGTTGTAGGAGGGCTGGTTGGCACTAAAGACCGGTTGACCTATACGGTACATGGCGATGCCGTTAATTTAGCTGCGCGACTAGAAGCACTAAATAAACAATACAACACATTAATTCTATTGTCGGAACGTACAAGAGCATTAGCGAAAGGCGCGTTTGATTTTCGGCTGGTGGGGGAGGTGCAGGTGAGAGGTCGCACCCAACCCACCTCAATCTATACTCTGCGTGAATGACTTTTATGGTTTGTTGTCATCGCAATTCACCCTAATCGTTTATTAGCACACAAACTCATAGGGGTAAGTCTGCTACCGTAAGATTTACGACAGCAACTTTAATTTATATAAAAGTGCTGGCTGGAACTCATTGCTCGACGGCCCAGCTAGCACTTTTTATTTCCGTTAGTGCTGCTATCGCTAGCTTCACAGTAGTAAGCTAGCCCCCTATAAGCCCTTCACGTTGAGTAATACCCTTCGCGAATGATGTTTATGCTTTGGCCTTGTTATTTTCGACTGACTGTTATTTTTTGCAGCTATGAAAACCTTGTTGGTTCAGTTGCTTGATTAAGCGCTGTAGGTTGTCTTGGGCTTGATCGCCAAAACGCTGCTGAAAAAAGTCGGTGAAGAAAAACCGTTCTCGTTGTAGTAGTGACTCTAAAAATGCGAGCTGTTTAGGGTAAAACTCGTTATCACATAAATGACTACACTCAGCGCGTACGTTGGTGCTGTCACGTAAAAACTCCTGCCAGGGTAGGGCCATACTAGATAAATCAATATCGGCTAAATATTGGCCATCCAGGGTGGGTGGGGTGTGTTTGTGAGTAGTGTCTAGAATGAGATTGTATATTTGGTCTGCAAGCTCTGGATTCAATTTTTCAGCGACATAGTCTTTAAAAAATTGTGCACTTTGAATTTCGTTGTCACAGGCCCCTCGTTCATAGATTACATCGTGAAACCAGATAGCCATTTCTACTGCATCTGGTGCTGTTAACAACTCACTGACAAGATCAAATTGTTTCAGACAAAACTGAATGTGGTCTGTCGAGTGATAATAACGCTCATCTGAATTGTAGTAAGAATAAACGCGATGAAAAACTTCGCCTGCGTCCTGGTCGCTACTACCAGCAACAGTTCTATTCCATAACTGACAAAACCGCCGTTGCATCATAGGGTCTAAATACCGTCTTAGCATCTATTTTTATTTTAGTGTAGTTTCTTATGCCACTCATTCGGGTATTTGAAGAAAGCGCTACACTTGTAACTGCTCATGCAGTTGCTCGTACTGCCGTTGGGCTTCGGCAATTTTAGCACTAAGTTGATGCATCACATCAAGAGCAACACTGGGGTTTTCTGAAAGGAGTGTGAGGAAAACATCAGCATTGATTTTCAATACGTGCACTTCTCCTTTAGCACGAATGGTTGCCGAGCGAGGAGACTTCATGATGACGGCCATTTCACCAATCAATGCATTGCGTCCACGAGTAGCAGCGACCACTTCACCAGCAGAGGTATGGGCAACGACCTCAACTTCGCCGCTCATGATGACATAGGCACTGTCAGGAGGATCATTTTGCTCAAATAATAGCTCTTGGTCTTTATAACAAAGTGCTTCACTGGTAAAAGCCAACAGCCGTAATTTTGATGGCTCCATTTTAGAAAACATGGGAACCTGGCTTAGCTGTTCGACTTCTTCTTTAATATCCAAAATCAAGCCTCTTTTAGCAAGGGATTACCCCTGAGAATAACAAAATTCGCTGTTAACGGGTAATCTACTTAATACACTTTAGTTATACATCATTCAACCATATTGAGTGAACAGTTATATAATGCTGTTATAGTCTTCCTTCTAGTTAGATAGCTCGTTTATTAATGATAGCGTTTATTCAGACATAAATATTGACGTGTATTATTATTAGCTCTCATACCCCGGTTTTAAAGATATATACAGCACCCGTCTTCAGTGATATGGTAGCATAGCGACGTCTGTTTAATGAGGCATAATAAGTGATTACTAAGTATGGCTTATTATTGCACAAGTGAATGTCACTGTCGGTTAAAAAGTCATTCAGCAATTGGTTTCTATAGCCAAAAGTATAAAATAAAAAATAATAAACCCTTGGCAAACGATTTTTTTCAGGTTGTTCTATTTGTTAAAGTGCTCAAAAAGCCCTTAAATTAGCGGTGTAATAGAGGTTTTAGGCCTAATAATAAAAACAAGGAATGTTATGGCGGAAAGCAACACTTCTTCAGTAATTAGTTATGAAACAGTTTCTACTGACTATTTTTCAAAGCGTCAGTTAAAGCAAGGTGCTGCTGGTTGGGTGCTGCTTGCCAGTCTGGGTGTGTCTTATGTGATATCTGGCGATTTTTCCGGGTGGAATTTTGGTTTGGCTCAAGCAGGCTTTGGTGGCATGTTGATCGCTACTGTGGTCATGGCGGTCATGTATTGCTGTTTAGTCTTTTCATTAGCGGAATTATCCGCAGCCATTCCGACTGCTGGTGGAGGCTATGGCTTTGCCAGGCGTGCGATGGGGCCGTGGGGTGGCTTTATTACTGGCAGTGCAATTTTATTAGAGTATTCGATTGCTCCTGCAGCGATAGCTGTTTTTATTGGTCATTATATGAATGCATTGCTAGGGATTAATGGGCCATGGGTTTATTTAGCTTTTTATAGTGTCTTTATTGGTATTCACCTGGTGGGGGTAGGGGAAGCACTGAAATTGATGTTTGTGATCACCGCTTTGGCATTACTAGCCATTCTGGTATTTGTGCTAGGGATGTTACCCCATTTTCAGTGGGCAAATTTACTGGATATCCCCATTAACCCTGATGCGTTGGGTGCCAGTGCTTGGTTGCCCAACGGCTGGATAGGGATTTGGGGTGCCTTGCCTTTTGCTATGTGGCTGTTTTTAGCCGTAGAAGGGGTTCCTCTTGCAGCAGAAGAAGCACAACAACCAACCAAAGATATGCCGAAAGGGATTATTTGGGCAATGATGGTGTTATTAATATTAGCTGGTTTAGTGCTATTTTTAGCACCCGGTGGTGCAGGCGCGGCATTAATGCAAACCCATGGTGCTCCACTGGTAGGCGCATTAGAAGCCGTTTATGGTAAAGGCTCAAGTGCTGCAATATTCGTCAATATAGTGGGGCTGGCCGGTTTAATTGCGAGCTTTTTCTCGATTATTTTTGCATATTCCCGACAGGTGTTTGCTCTTTCCAGAGCTGGATATTTGCCGAGATTCTTATCATTAACTAACCAACGCAAAGCCCCAGCAGTGGCACTGATTGTACCTGGTGTATTGGGGTTTGGTCTGTCGCTGACAGGGGAGGGTGACTTACTGATTACCATGGCTGTTTTTGGCGCTACCATCTCCTATGCCATGATGATGCTTTCCCATATTTTGTTGAGAAAAAATGCGCCTGAGTTAAACCGTCCCTACTATACACCAGGGGGAGTGTATACCTCCACAGTTGCTCTGTTATTGGCCATTATTGCGTTAATCAGTACATTTGTGGTTAATTTAGCCGCTGCCGCTTGGTCAGCATTATTTTTTGTGGTGCTACTGGCTTATTTTACCCTGTACAGTCGTCACCATTTAGTGGCCCAGGCACCAGAGGAAGAGTTGGCAGCTATTACTCAGGCAGAAGCTGAATTAACCTAAGGACACGTCTAAAAATAGCTACTTTTAGATATGTCCTAAAATAAAAATGATTTCAAATAGATAAAAATCATTCACGAAGAGTATACAGGTTGTATTGAATAAGGAAGTTATATGACAGACCCAATAACTGCACGGCAAGTGGCTACTCAGCAGGACTTAGCGCAGCTGATCCAACAACGACAGTTGTCCCATATCAAAGTGGGGTTATTTGATTTGGATGGGGTGATGCTCGGTAAATATATGAGCCGGGATAAACTAATCAAGTCAGTAGAGTCAGGCTTTTCATTTTGCGATGTCATTTTAGGGTGGGATATAAAAGATCAATTATATGATAATGTGTCTTTCACTGGTTGGCATACGGGTTATCCCGATGCTCCGGTTGAACTATTACCCAATACCTGCCGTGAACTGCCGTTAGAAGACAATATGCTGCTGATTTTAGGTCAGCTGAAAGGTAATGCAGAAGCCTTATGTCCCCGTGGGTTATTGCGTAAGGTACTGCAAGCGGCTGATGATATGGGCTATCAGGTTAATGCGGCTTTTGAATATGAGTTTTTTTTATTTGATGAAACCCCTGACAGTGCTCGTGAAAAAGGGTTTCGTCAATTAAAGCCAGTGACACCGGATTATTTCGGTTATTCAATTTTACGAAATAGTGTGCATGCTGAGTGGTATCATGAAATTTTAGCCTTAGCTGAAGCGATGGATTTTCCTATTGAGGGGTTACATACTGAAACCGGGCCTGGTGTATTGGAAGCGGCATTGACAGTGGATAATGCCTTAAATGCAGCAGATAAAGCTGCATTATTTAAAACCTTTATTAAAGTCTGGGCACAAAAAAATCAGCGAATGGCCACGTTTATGGCGAAGTGGTCTAACGAATACCCAGGTCAAAGTGGTCACATTCACCTTTCTCTGGTCGATAAAAATACGGGACAACCTGTGTTTTATGCGGCGAATCAAAAACATACCATGAGTGCAGTACAGCGATATTTTATTGGAGGTCTGCAACAACAGTTGCCAGAGTTTTTACCTTTATTAGCACCCACTATTAATAGCTATCGGCGGTTGGTTCCTGGCTTTTGGGCTCCAACCCATGCGACATGGGGGGTAGAAAATCGTACGACAGCAATTAGGGTGATATCAGGTAGTGAACAAAGCCAGCGGTTGGAAATGCGTTTAGGTGCTGCTGATGCAAACCCTTATTTAGCACTGGCAGCCACTATCGCTGCTGGCTTGCAGGGTATTTGCTCATCGACTGAACCTTCACCGGCGATTGTTGGTAATGCTTATGATAAAGCTATTCCTGAAGAGCAAGCGTTGCCCGCAACACTATGGGATGCAGCGCAGCGACTTCGGCAATCCAGTATTGCCCGAGACTATTTTGGTAGTGCTTTTGTTGAGCATTTTGCTGCATCCCGAGAGTGGGAAGAGCGAGAGTTCCGCAAGCATATTACCGACTGGGAGCTGGATCGGTATTTTGAAATTATTTAATAAATGAGGAAAGTGGATGTCCACCACCGCAGTATTTCAAACAATTTCTCCCATTAATAATCAAGTATGGTTAGAGAGACCTTATGCCAGTGACAAGCAAATAGCGGTTGCATTGGAGCAAGCAACAAAAGCTCAACAGTTGTGGTGTAAGCTACCATTGAATGAGCGCATTGCATATTGTCAACAAGCAATGGATTATTGTCTTAGTCAGCAGCAGGCTATTGGGCGAGATATTTGTTGGCAAATGGGGCGCCCGTTATTACAAGCCGAGCGTGAAGTGACTGTGATGGTTGAGCGAGCCAGCTATATGCTGGAGGTGGCTGAGTCGGCCTTGGCGCCTGCTCAGCTACATGCAAAGGCAGGCTTTAATAATCGATTAGTGCGTGAACCTCTGGGGCTGGTGATGGTGATTGCCCCTTGGAATTACCCATTACTAACGGCGATTAATTCCATTATTCCGGCATTAGTGGCAGGTAATGGGGTTATATTAAAGCATTCTTCGCAAACGCCACGTTGTGCTGAATGGTTAGCAGAAGCATTTAAGCAGGCACAATTACCAGAAGGGGTGTTTCAGTATTTACACTTGGATCATCAAACGACAGGTGAATTACTAATCGCTAATGAAATTAACCATGTGGTATTAACCGGTTCGGTATCAGCAGGTAAACAGGTTGAGCAACAGCTGGCAGGGCACTTTAAAACGCTTGGTTTAGAGCTGGGTGGCAAAGATGCTGCCTATATCCGCCCTGATGCAGACCTTAAAGCCAGTGTCGCCAGTATTATCGACGGCGCTTTTTATAATAGTGGTCAATCTTGCTGCGGAATCGAGCGACTGTATATCCATCAGGACGTGTACAACCAGTGTTTACCGATGATTATTGATGCAGTTAAACAATATCGGTTAGGTCATCCAGAGCATCAACAGACAACCCTTGGGCCAATGGTAAGAGCCAGTGCTGCCAGTCAGGTGCAAGCACAAATTCAACAAGCAATTGAGCAAGGAGCTGAAGCACAGCTTGACTCACAGCTGTTTATAAATGAAGTCTTCGGTCAGCCACCGCTCAGGATTAATACGGCAAATAGTGCCTATTTGGCACCCCAAGTATTAACGGGGGTCAATCATCAAATGGACGTTATGATGGAAGAAACCTTTGGCCCTTTATTGCCAGTGATGAAGGTGAGTGACGACCAACAGGCGATTACATTAATTAATGATTCTGATTATGGCTTAACAGCAGCGATTTATAGTCAAGACAATGAAACAACCCGAAATATTGGCAATCAGCTAGCAGTGGGGACGGTATTTTTAAATCGCTGTGATTATTTAGACCCTGCATTGGCATGGACCGGTGTAAAAGCCTCTGGTAAAGGCTATTGCTTATCCGCTTGGGGCTATGAAACAGTGACACGACCTAAGTCGTATCATTTTAAGGAGCAGGCATAATGGAGCATACTTCAGTGATTGAACAAATGCCTTGCCATTGGCATTTTCCTACCGCCATTTTATTAGGCATTGGTGAACGACAACAGTTACCTAAGCTCTGTTTGCAAAATAGTATTCAGTCACCCCTGGTAGTAATTGACCCCATATTGGCCCAGCTACCTATTTTTACCGCATTAATTGGGAAAATAGCCAGGGGAGGGTTGAAGCTGACTGTGTTTACCAAAATAAGCGGCAATCCTACTGGTCAGCAGGTTATGGCGGGAGTGACACAATTTCGATATCACCAGCATGATGGCGTCATTGCTATTGGTGGTGGTAGTGCACTGGATGCAGGAAAAGCGATTGCATTAATGGCAGGGCAAACACAGTCACTCTGGGATTTTGAAGATATCGGTGATAACTGGGAACAGGCTGATGCAGAAAAAATTGTGCCTGTGGTGGCCGTGCCCACTACAGCAGGTACAGGATCTGAGGTAGGTAGAGCGGCGGTCATTACTGATGAAAAAGTGCGGTTAAAAAAAATTATTTTTCACCCAAAAATGCTGCCCTGTCAGGTGTTATTAGACCCGGAATTAACCTTGTGTTTACCTGCTAATTTAACCGCTGCTACTGGTATGGATGCATTAGCCCATAATTTAGAGGCATTTTGCGCGCCAGGCTATCACCCCATGGCTGCCGGCATTGCCGTTGAAGCGACCCGGTTGATTCGTCATTATTTACCCAGGGCCTATGAAAATAGTGATGATATTGAAGCAAGAACCCATATGTTAGTGGCGTCTTGTATGGGAGCAACTGCATTTCAGCGAGGGCTGGGTGCTATGCATGCATTAGCACACCCAATGGGGGCTAGGTATAATGCCCATCATGGCTTATTAAACGCAATACTGATGCCGTATGTATTAGTAGCCAATCGCACTAAAATTGCTTGTCGTATTGAGCAGTTGGCTAAATACATCAATTTACCGCAAGCGGATTTTGCTGGCTTTATTGAGTGGGTTTTAAGTTTACGAGACCGACTGGGAATTCCCCATACGTTGGATGCAGTTGGCGTGACATTAAGTGATGTGGATGCATTAGCGGAGTTAGCCTTTAAAGACCCTTCTGCGGTAACCAACCCTATTTTATTTTCAGTTGAGGACTATGCGACACTTTGTACCAATGCCGTTACTGGCACATTGAAATTTTCTGGGCGGTGATAATGTGAAGTTGGGTTTACTTCAGTGCGATCATGTTGTAACAGAATTACAGTCTGCCCATGGTGACTACCCAGAGCAATTTAAAGCGGTGTTTGAGCGGGCGGGGGTGAGTGTAGACTGGCAATGCTTTGATGCCACCCAAAAAATACTACCTGACGATATTGATTGCTGTGATGCCTATATAACCACAGGCAGTCGCTTTGGTGCTTATGAATCACTGCCTTGGTTGACTGCATTGCAAGGTTTTTTACGCCAGTTGTATCAAGTGGATAAACCTTTTGTAGGGATTTGTTTTGGTCATCAGTTAATGGCTCAGGTATTGGGTGGTAAGGTTGAAAAGTCAGCAAAAGGCTGGGGCATTGGGGTTTCTTTTAATCAAGTCAAACAGCCTAAAAGTTGGATGCGGCCCTTTAAACCCGAAGTCGATTTATGGGTGAGCCATCAAGATCAAGTGGTGGAACTGCCAGCTGAAATAGAAGTATTAGGCGGCAGCCAGTTTTGTCCTAATTACATTATCCAGCGAGGTAAATGGCTGGGTATTCAAGGACATCCCGAATTTACTAAAGCCTATAGTCGTGACCTGATTAAATTGCGGAGTGAAAAATATTCACCAGAACGGGTGCGTGAAGCAGAATATTCAATGGCAGCATCAGTGGATAGTGAACGGATTATTCAGTGGATAGCTGCTTTTATTCAGGAATCTTTACAAAATCCATAAAAAAGGAAAAACAAGAATGGATAACACCTCTCAATTGAGGCCGTGGAGTCAACTACTAATGACGGGGCTAGCCGTGAGCTTAGTCTCTGGCTGTGTAACGCAACAAACGGAACAAAAGCGCCAATGGATCAGGGCTGCTGAAGCTAATCTCACCCATGAATATGCTAAGCAGCGTTATCAACAAGTACAAGATGTGTCGTATCAACTCGCTTTATCATTATCAAAAAATAAACCCGATTATACAGGTGAAGTGAAAGTTGATTTTACCTGGCAGCCTGGCAAGCAACCCCTGACCCTGGATTTTGTAGGAGGGCAGGTCAACAGTATGCAGGTTAATGGTAAGCCAGTAAAAGCAGCATACAACAATTGGTTTATTAAATTACCTGCTAATCAGTTAAAGACGGGTCGTAACCAAGTGATTGTTCAATACAGTCACCCATATAGTAAGGATGGCGCTGGGTTACATCGATTTATTGATCCAAAAGATGGTAAGGCTTACTTGCATACGCAACTACAGCCTTATGATGGCAATAAGTTGTTCCCTCAATTTGATCAACCAAACTTAAAAGCTACTTATCAGTTAACGGTTGATGCCCCTGTTGAATGGCAGGTTGTGACGGCGGAGCGGGAGTCAGCTATTGAGCGATTATCTTCTGCTCAGCAGCGTTGGCATTTCCCTCGGTCAGCTCGGTTTAGTACCTATATTATTTCTCTGCATGCAGGTCCCTATCAAATTTGGGAAGACAACAGTGATACGCCACCGTTACGCTTAATGGCTAGACCTTCAATGGCCAATTATGTGGATGCTGAGGAATGGTTTAAATTAACCCGTCATGGTATGACTTTTTTCCAGGACTATTTTGGCTTGGATTATCCATACGCTAAATACGACCAGCTAATTGTGCCGGAGTTTAATGCTGGTGGTATGGAAAATGTGGCGGCAGTGACTTATTCCGAGCGGTATTTAACCCGTGGAAAAGTGACCCGGGAGTTACGCCAGAGTCGTGCGAATGTGATTTTACACGAGCTGGCCCATATGTGGTTCGGCGATTTAGTGACAGCGGACTGGTGGAATGGTTTATGGTTGAATGAAAGCTTTGCCACTTATATGGCCCATTTAGCTATGAATCAGTATCCTGAGTATCAGGATAGCTGGTTGCGGTTTTATTCACGGATAAAATTATGGGCGTATGAAGAAGATGAATTAGTTACTACCCATCCTATTGAGGTGAAGGTCGTCGATACCAATAATGCTTTTACTCATTTTGATGGTATTACATACGGTAAAGGGGCTGCTGTCTTAAAACAATTAGCCCATTACTTAGGACCTGATAATTTCCAGCAAGGGGTACACAATTATTTAAAGCAGTACGCAGGTAGAAATACTCAGCTTGAAGACTTTTTTAATAGCCTGGCTGCGGCCTCAAAACAGAACTTAACCCCTTGGGTAAGACAGTGGTTGCGTACTGCTGGGGTAAACACGATTAGCGCTCGCTATCAGTGCAAAAATAACAAAATCAGTGAGTTTGATATTGTTCAGCAAGCCTCCAATAAATACCCTGTTTATCGTACACAGCGGGTACTAGTTGGACTGTATTATGATAAAGGCAAACAATTAAAGTCAGCTAAACAGATTCCTGTGACTTATTTAGGTGAGGTAACACCTGTTTCTACAGTAGTAGGACGCCCTTGCCCAGCATTTACTTTTGTGAATGTTGAAGACTGGGGATACAGTAAAGTGGCACTGGATGCTCACTCAGAAAATTATATCAAACGGCACTTGTCGAGGATTACTGATCCACTGTTACGTTCAATGGTATGGCAAAGTCAATGGGACCAAGTCATGGCGGCTAAATTGTCATTAACAGATTACTTACCATGGGCATTAAAGCAACTACCTTTAGAAAACAATGAAATGATTGTACGGCAGGTGGTGACTAATTTGCAGGAAAGCTATGACTATTTAGCCGTATTGCATGAAAAAGAGCTGGCTATTTTTGGCCCTCAACTGGAAAATCTTGCTTGGCAACAGCTTACGAAAGCAAGGCCTGGGTCTGACTGGCAAGCACTTTGGTTTGAGGCCTTTATTCACTTTACTCATACACCTGCTGGCCTAGCAAAAGTAGAAGATATTCTGGCATTAAAACGACGAATAGCAGGGTTAGCTATTGACCAAGATTTACGCTGGCAGTTGGTGGTGAAGCTGAATGAGTATGCTATTCCCAGTGCTGCACAGTGGATTAATCAGGAGCTAAGCCGAGATAGTTCCGATCGTGCAGAGCGTCAGGCTTTATTGGCTAAAGCGATTCAGCCACAGACTAAAACTAAACAATACTGGCTAGAACAGTTGTGGGGTAACAGTAATTTAACCCTGCAAGAACAACGTTCTTTAGTTGAAGGGCTATTTCCTACCAGTCAGTTTACCTTATCTGCTAATTATGCAGACCAAATTGTTGGGCAACTTAATCTGCTGAAAGAAAAAGACAGCCGGTTTAAATCAACATACTCTCGATTATTGCCTAAACTGTGTCAGCCAGAAAATGTTGTACGATTACGAACAGCGTTAACTAACCTTGAATTTAACAGCCCAGTAGTCCAAAAGCGTTTAAAAATCGCTATCCAACAGGAAGAACGCTGTGTTGCTATTAGTCAACGTATAAAGGAAAAAAACAGACAACAGTTGTAGGAGTAGTTGTCACGAAGCTGCTTTCGTTCTTTATGGAGGGGGGCGCGAAAGAGTATTGATGAAAAAATATGAAGTAATAGGGTATTCTTCCACCGCTCTATAAGGCCATCCATGGCCTTTAGAGCTTTAGCTGTTCCCGACAGCTGCTCCAGAACACCCCATTACTCCATATTTACCAGCTTTTGCGACAATCAAGAGGAGGAGTCAACTTTCGCGACAATCCAGTAGGGGAAATGTTAGCAAGCTAGCCCTTGTAACAATTGCTTGAGGTTTAATCACTATCGGTTATGTAATATACTACACTACACGCCTGACTTAACCGAGAACTTAAATGACTGCTACTTCTATCACTTCAACCAACGAGTTTATTCAAACTGTACAACAGTTGCTCAAACCTTTGGGGGATATTGGAGGGAAGCAGATATTTGGTGGGTATGGTTTACAGATTGCAGCTAAACAGTTCGCTATTATTAGAGGAACAACGATCTATTTTCGGGTAGATGATATCACGCGTCAGAAGTATTTGGATAAAGGTATGCAACCTTTTTCTTACGCTTCAACCAAAGGGATTGTCAAAGTTAAACAATATTATGAGGCGCCAGAAGAGTTGATCAAATATCCTACACTATTGGTCAAATGGGCCAAAGAAGCGGTAGATATTGTTGTAAATAAGACCTGATTTGGACACACCCACTCTTAATGGTAGGAGATGATGCAATCAGTGATGTGGCAGGGGGCTATGGATGCTGGACTGCAGGGTTGCTTGGTGAGAACGGGTAAATATCAACCAAATGACGAAACAAAGCTACCAGCTGGTGCGGGGGTTATTGACTCAGTTATTGATTTGTTACTAACTATTTGGTGCCCGGGGCCGGAGTCGAACCGGCACGGAGTATTCCTCCGAGGGATTTTAAGTCCCTTGCGTCTACCAATTTCGCCACCCGGGCGGCTAACAGCGACTTACTTGCTGTCGAAAGTGGGGCTCATTATACATAGCTTTTCTTGTAGTGCAATAGTTAGAAGTTATTGTTTTTGAAATCGAGTTTCAGTAAATATTTTTTGTAGTTTAAAATCTAACCTCTTTATTGTGGCGGGTCTTCTTATTGGTTAGAGATTTATTGGTTAGAGATGGTTCATCAACTTGCCTGTGTTGTTTCATAATGCTCATTTTTTATTCGAAAAAGAAAAACATTATGGGTAAATAGGATAGTAAGAAGATCAGCGAGAAAATTGATTGAGTGGCACGCTGCACCTGCAGCCTTCTATTGCCATGTCAGGCTGTAACTATTTTGTTTTCTAAAACCAATTAATTATTTAAAGTAACTACACCCCTAAGCGCAAGTCTAGGGGTGAACGACAACCTTTATTTGTTTTGACAGGCTTATTTTTGCAAAATAGGTTCGATAGCTCGTTGCCATTGACTATAACCAGCTCCATTTAGATGGATAGCATCTATAGTATATTTTGCGTCAAGTACTCCATTAGGTGCGAGTTTTGCGTTTAGGTCAATGTATTGAATGTCTAAACGCTTTGCAAGACTGACCAGTTGTTCATTGAGTTTTACAACGATTTGATTGAAAGGTTTAAATGGCTCACCAAAAAATAAGGTTGATTGAATAATAGGAGTGATACCTTTAGTTTGTAACCTGGTTACTATTTGCTGATAATTTTTTATCATTTCGTCAAATGGGGTTTTACGAATAATATCATTAGTCCCTAACATCAGAAAAACTTGCTTAGTATCACTTGGAATGAGTTCTAAACGATTTAATACGCCTGCTATTGTATCTCCTCCAATTCCTCGATTAACAATGGAGTAATCAGGAAATAACTCATGCCACTCCGCATCATCAGTTATCGAGTCACCTAACATAACATTTCTGGCATTGGCTACATGAATATTAAAAAAAGAGACTCTACGATTATAATAATGGGAATATCCTCTGCTTAACGGTTGTATTTTTTTATTAGGGGATAAGCTGTTTTTTATCCATATTATCTGACTATAAGGAAAAAGCTGATATTGAATACTAGCCATACCATAAGAGAATCCTACTAGCAGGCACAAAGTAGCGATAAATAGTGTTTTATAGTTTGATAAATATCTAGTTGCCATAATATATCACTTTTGAAATATTCTTCACATCACCAGTAATGAAGTTATCCATATTACTCAGCCAAGCATCGAGGTCAAAAGAAGACTTTGTTGCTATTTTATGTTCACTTCTCTTCTTTGTACTTAGCAGTATGCTAGTTTTAGCGTTTCTCCATCCAATTCAATTATTTCTGACACTACCATTTAAAAAGTGGTTTTGAGCGGCTGTCTAACGTTGTATTTTTTAGAGACTATTGGTTGAAAATTAAACATTGTTTCCCCTTATTGTAGAGTAGAGGTAGCTATGCCACAAATATTTCAGTAATTAAACAAAATAATAAAGTTCAGTAAAAAATTAAAATGGGATAAGGTATAGTCAAAGCGAATGGTTTTTAGGAATGGCCGTCAAGTAACAAAGCCCCATAAGCCTATAAATAATGGGAGATTGGGGTGAGTAGCGTAGACAACAAACCGTAAAAATCATTCGCGAAAAGTATATATCCAATGAGATTGGGCAAATAAATTTACGACTTTGGATAAGGTTACATTTTTCGTTAAGTGGGACTAGCTCTAAGCCGCGTTACTAGTACATGCGCATACTTTTTGCTTGGTTGCTTATAGTCGCAAACATATTAATAAAAAGAAGAAATAGGGTTGTTGATATGCTTTGAAAATTGTATGGAGGGTTGGTTGTGGTGACTATCTATGTAGTCAATTTATAGATGGGCAATAAAGAGTCAAAATATGATTAACAAAGACTTATCATGGTACTGTGAGTAATGTGTTTGTAGTTTAATAGCAATAATGTATACCTAGTATGAGTCATTTTACGATGTAAAGACAGCGTGGTATAGGCTTACCGTGAAGTGACTTTTAAATAATTTAATGTAGCTGCCGCATGCCTTGCTGTAATTTATAGGTAATCTAAGGGGAATGCCTTGACTAATCGACTAGCCGAGTTAGATGTATTTCGTGGTTTGGCAGCAATTGCTGTTGTTTTATTTCACCTTACAACGCGTTATGATCAGCTTTATGAACACCCTTCACTGGTGTTTGATTTTCCTTTAGGTCACTATGGTGTCACATGGTTTTTTATGATTAGTGGCTTTGTTATTTTTCTTACGTTAAGTCGTACGCAACATGCTAGTGACTTTATTGTTTCAAGATTCTCTCGGTTGTTCCCTGCATTTTGGATTGCAGTAATTGTTACTACTCTCGCTGTAATGTTGATTGGATTATCAGGAACAACTTTTACTGCGACAACGGTTGTTTTGAATTTAACTATGATTCCTGAATTATTAGGTGCACAGACAGTAGATGGTGTTTACTGGACGTTACAGTACGAAATCATGTTTTATTTTTTTATGATGGTGGTATGGCAAATAAAATGGTTAGATAAAATTGAGTGGGTATGCTTGGGGTGGCTATTGCTACAGGGAGTGTTTCTTTTTAGTGAGTATATTTATGGTTATTTTCCCTGGAAACTAAGACTGTTTTTAATTTTGGATTATGGTCATTTATTTGTTGCTGGTATTTTGTTTTATCGACTTAAATATCAGTCCCAACCTGGAATGATAAATATATCTAGACACTTGTTGATTGTTATTAGTGTATTACTCCAATGCATAATGGATGATAGTCCAGAAAGTGTATGGGTTGCAGCAGGGCTATACGCAAGTTTTTACTTATTTATTTATAACTATTTGACGTTTATAGTATGCAAGCCACTTGTTTTTTTAGGTACAATTTCATATACCCTGTATTTATTCCATCATAACTTGGGGTTTGTAATCTTAAATCAGTTTTATCAATTAGGAGTATCACCTTTATTCGCGATTCCCTCTGTTGTTGCTATTTGTATGATAATAGCTACTGCTGTGACATATTTCATTGAAAAGCCTGCTCTAAGGTTGATTAGGGCAAAATACCCGCTCAGAGGGTTTGTCAGAATTCAACCTCAAACATCTGGCAATATTTAAGGTTGTTGCTCTGAAATATTGATGACTTTTTAGTATGACCGCATCCAATAAGAAAAAATACGGAAAGTTATCAATATTAATAAAGCAGAAGTGCCGAGAAAAAGTAAACCAATAACCCAATACCAGGTGCGTTTTAGCTTATATTGGATTTTTTTCAGAAAGCTCAGTTTTGCCTTGGTTGCCTCTGGTGCTGAACAAAAAGTAACAATAAAACCATGGCTGCTTATAGCCCAGAGTAGACCAATTAGGCTTGGAATAAGCAAAACATCACTGTCATGCGACCGAGATGTTAAAAAAATATATGTGACGGATAGAAAGCAGATGCATCCTATGACTATGGATGGAAAACGAAGGAATTGGATGGCGTAAGCGGCACGCTTTAGTTTATCAATCATAATGTTTGCTATAGCTGGATTATTGGCAAAGCACTTTACCCTGTGTGAGGCAACCAAACAAGCAAAATCATTTGGAGGTGATCTATGACCTTTAACCAAGGGAAGACACTTAAAGCCTAATGATGATAGGCAATTCAGAGGTGTGTAATGATAATTAAAAATGGCTGTCAGGGGGAGGATGTTAAAAGTGTTCAGGAAATCCTCAAAAAACTTGGTTATAACCCAGGCCTGATAGATGGCATTTTTGGTGAAAAAACTGACAATGCTGTTATACAATTTCAAGAGGATTACTGCCTATATGCCGACGGCATTGTAGGGCAAAATACATGGGGTGCATTGCATAATGAGTTAGCAATTAATATGGATGAACAGGTGCACCCATTAACATCACATAATATGCAAAAAGAGTTGCTGGCGTGGGTGAGGGTGCCAGCAGATAAATACAGAGATGGCTATGATCGGTTTTTCTTGCGAGAGGATGTTGCTACAGCCTATATGAAAATACGGCAGCAGGTGGTTGAAGCAGGAGGGAAACTTACCAGCTCTGGCGCAAGGCGTGCGTTAAATGCCCATGTAGGAGCATCTCGCAGTGCAACCTCGTTTCACTATATTGGTAGAGCGCTGGACTTGTTTGTTGGTAGTGGTATGGAAAATAGAGCAAGAGATCCTTTTGTTGTGACACCGGAAGGAGACCGTTATTGGAGAGTATTTGCCAGGGCTGAAGGTGGCGAGAAAATGGAATTAAATGCGGTCACCTATGGAGCTAGGAGACAAGGTAAATGGATAACAGGTAAGTTTATTGATATTACTACATTATTTGAAAAAGAAGGTTTTAAACGGATTCGGGCCCGTCGTTCTTTTTTTAGTGGTGGCAGTTGGTTGGGCGCTGAGTGGTGGCATTTCCAGTATGAAAAAGGCCTAGAAAAAGATATTTCTACTTTTGGTGGTGAATTATTAAAAGTTTACACTGAAGGGCAGTTACAAGAAACACCACCTTGGCAGTATAGAAACAGAATATATAGCGTTGACTGGTTTTAAAATATATTTTTAACCATTAATTGACTTTATGCCATAGAGCTTGATTATCTAATGGTGTCTTAGGGGGTAACAGTGGATTAGTAAAATGAAAAATAATTCGGTTTTCCATGTTGGCTGATTTAAAAATCTCGGCATGTGCTGGGTGGTTATAGAAAAGTTTGTCAAAGCTACCATCCTTAATCGCTATCCATAATCCTCTTTCCAGTCTATCGGCAAGGGCAGTATTTGCTTTATTTACAAAGAAATAAAAAGGGGCTGGATAAACAAGCATAAGAGTTTGGTTCACTATAAAGCGTTCCTTTTGGTGTGAGGCTACTTCTCCCCAAATCTCAGTCACGCCACGGGGAAAATAGTCAAACCGACCGTGTTTTAACATAGCAAATAGCCCCTCATAGTCAGGGCTGGTAACTGTGGGTATACCATTTGCCTTGAGAATAGCTGTATCGGGCCAATCGTGCCCTTGACCCGCACGATATTGCTTTAAAGCTTCAAGGTTGTTAATTGACTCAAATTTAGCTTTATCTGCTTCTCGAATAATAAAAATACGATGGCCAAGTAATCCTTTTAACAAAGGGATTCGAATGGGTAACAATAGTTCCTCTCGGCGACGGGATGTCATCGTCCATAATACGTTGATAAATTTGTTTTCTTGAAGGCTGGCAATAGCTCTATCTTGACTTAAAGGCGACTCGGCCATTTTTACTGTGAAGTTTCCATCCATCGCTTTGGTTTTATTAAGAACTACATGTAATAGTTCGATGTAATATAAATCTCTATTGTCAGTATCACTGTACCTTGAAACATGGGTAATAGTAAGATCGCATAACGCTAAGCGACTAGTCAGAATCAAATAAATCAAACAGGTTGGCAGTGCTACTTTCATTTTTCGTTGCCACATTACTGTTATTTAATAGTTCAGTATACCAGTATAACCAGTGGTATACCCATTATGAATCATTTAATGACCAAGCTATCTATTAAATAAGCAAACACTAAAGCCCGAGACGGCGATAATTAACTATAGTGATGGCCTAAGCGTTAGCTGGAAGAGTAAAGATTAACCTGCTTTTTCCGTATTTGTATTGTTATCTTGGCTATTGATTGGCTTGGGTGGCTTTTCGGGTAAGTCCAGTTGATTAAAGTCAGGGTTAACCAGTTCCTGCTGGATGCGTTGAAATTCTTGCATTAAGTTATCAGGTAGCTGACTTTGTGATGATAACTTGTGTTGCAGGTTGGTTAATTTCGATGAAATTTGCATCCGCTCAGATAATAGTTGCTCGTTAATACGACTTTTAGCGGCATTCTCTTGCAGTGTGATACTTTCTTTCACATCACTTTGAATAATAGATTCCACTGCACTGGCCAGGCGATAAAGAACTCGATACACAACAGAAGCGGAAAAACCACCTAACAGTGCTAACACAGGTTTACCTAAACCATGTAAGGAGGCAGAAAGTTTGCCTTCATTCTCACTGATAGTTTCGATCGGAATAAGCGAGGCTACAATAATGCCAGATAATAGCCCTAAAACAAAACGAATCCAGTAGGATGAGCCGTGTATTTCATCAAAGGTTCTATTTTTAATATAGTAATTAGCCTGAAATAAACCAGCAAATGAAGCCCCAATGGCGGCTGCAGCTAACAAAAATAACTCATTTACCAGTAGGGATATGCCAGAGTTTTCCAATAAGCTAAAATTACTTGGCATACCATTAACATAACTGGATAAACTTAGGGTGATAAAACTAATCAATGCAGCGATAGCCACTAAAATCATATGGCGAATTAATGGTACTGGCCCTAAAAACGTTATCCATTTTGATTTTTGACTTTCACTTGCTAACAGTAATAGGGTTTTTGGTCTGGCGGGGGCAATTAAATCAGCTAAATGATTATGAATTAATGACAATTGATGGGCATTGTTTTTAGGGAGATTATTGTTAGGCGTATTACCTGTTGTATTATCAATTAACTCCATTTGTGGAGAATCAGTGGTTTGGTCATTAAATTGTAAACTTTCTAACTCATAAGCTTCCAAAGAGGCGGCTAAATTGGCTGGCACCTTTAACCCCGAAGCAAATGCATACTGCATCATGGCTTTGCATTCAATAAGAATATCCTGTTGTAAAGTACTATCCGTTGGCATTGGTGCTTATCCCTAAGTTTGGTTATCAAAATGAGTATAGCTACAAAAACGAACACAAGCCTATCCTAAACGCCCTCAGGTGAATGTTCATCATAAAGACAGAAAAACCAAGATAACCGATGACCCAGGTGGAACAGGGGTTGAAATTGTCAAAGAAATAGCCGTGTGTCGCGCTTGCTATGATACACTCCAAGAATAGTTTATGAGCTAAACGGCTACTGTAAACACTACAGTAGCCGTTTATATTGATTATCCAAGGGCAATTATTTCTCCGTATTTTCCAGGCGCATAATAATTTTCACCGTTGGGTTTATAGACTCTAAAGCGTTGCCAGTCTGATAGTTTATTATCAGCAGGTTGCGCTACATAACCTTCGCGGCACTGGCGATTAACCGTTAAGTAATCTTCCTCAGATACACTCATATATTTAAAATATTTACCCCATACAATATGGCTTTCATGCCACTGACCGGAAATAGTGACATAATTGTCGTAGTTTCCTTTTAACCAGTACCAGTCTTCACCATCAGGTGTTGCACAAAAGACATAGGTCCAGGCAGCATGGGCATTTGTTTGAATCAGAAGTGATAGTACCAGCGTGGTCGCTAACCGAATTTTATTCATTGAAATATTTCCAATAACAGTTAAAAATTTATAATTTTATTGTCGTATAGTTGGTTGGCATATAGATTTTATGTAGTGAAATGTGTCTGAATTGTAATTATGCTTCTAATATCTAACGATTGTTAGCGGTGTCTATGGTGATCGGAGAGCTTAATGCGAAGAATATATTTCTTAACAAGATGCTGTCAGGAGGTAGCGTTGTACCTTAGTCACTACAGGTAATGGTACGCATGTTGGTTTTTTAGCATAAATAGCTATAGACCTTGATATTGAGGATGGCTACAATCTCTGGCCTCAGTCGCTGCCCCTCTTGGGAGAGTTTATGTCATTGGACCCTAAAATTCTTTTTACTGTATTTAGTGCGGTATTTATTGCTGAATTAGGCGATAAAACCCAATTAGCAACCATGTTATTTGCTGCAGATAAGCAGGTGAGTAAATGGACTGTTTTTATTGGTGCGTCATTAGCGTTAATTGTGGCGTCAGCCATTGGCGTATTAATGGGGAGTTTGTTAGCGAATTATATTAATGAAAAATATCTCTCTTACATGGCAGGTTGTGCGTTTATCGTTATTGGTAGCTACACCCTCTATCAAGCCTAAAGCTAATATAAAGTCATAAATAAAAGCCACAGTGAAGAATTGTTTAGGCAAGGCCATCGAGTGATGAAACCCCAGGAGCTTATTGGTCATAAGTGACTGGGGTGAAGAACGAAGGCAGCTAATTGCTCCTGTATGAACTGCATTTTCACCATCCTTGGTGGTCATAACACAGTCTAAAAATTTTTCACGAAGGATTTATTACATATTAGGGTAGTTTGGTCCTCCTGCCCCCTCTGGTGTCACCCAAGTTATATTCTGTGCCGGGTCTTTAATGTCACAGGTTTTACAGTGCACACAGTTTTGGGCGTTAATTTGGAACTGCTTGCCACCTTCATCCGCTTCGACTACCTCATAAACCCCAGCAGGGCAGTAGCGCTGTGCCGGCTCGTCATATTTAGGCAGGTTTTCCCGAATCGGTAGGTCAGGGTCGGTTAGCTGTAAATGACAAGGTTGGTCTTCTTCGTGGTTGGTATTAGAAATAAATACTGAGCTGAGCTTATCAAAGCTAATTTGATTATCAGGCTTGGGATAATCAATTTTTTTGCACTCAGCTGCTGGTTTCATTTGTGCGTAATCGGGCTTTAAATCATGCATGGTGAAGGGCAGTTTGCCATTGAATAAATTTAAATCAATATAAGCAAAAGCTGCACCTAAAATATTGCCAAACTTGTGCATCGCTGGGCCAAAATTACGTTGCTGATACAGCTCTTTATAAGCCCAGCTGGCTTCATACGCTGCTGTAAATTCAGTAAGCTCCGGCTTCGCTTCAGCCCCCGATGATAAAGCGTTAAAAATAGTTTCGGCGGCGACCATACCTGACTTCATTGCGGTATGTGAGCCCTTAATTTTGGCAAAGTTCAGAGTGCCTGCATCACAGCCAATTAATAACCCGCCAGGAAAAGTCATTTTAGGTAATGACTGGATGCCCCCTTTGCTAATGGCCCGGGCCCCATAAGATACACGTTTTCCACCGGCTAAATATTGCTTAATGACAGGGTGTTGCTTATGTCGTTGAAATTCATCAAAGGGACTGACATGAGGATTTTCATAACCTAAGTCAGTGATTAGACCCACGACAACTTGATTGTTTTCTATATGATAAAGAAATGAACCACCATGGCTGCCACTTTCTTTTAGTGGCCAGCCGGTAGTGTGTACGACTAAACCAGGCTGATGTTTTTCTGGGGGAATATCCCATAATTCTTTGATACCAATACCATAGTGCTGTGGCTCTTTGCCTTCATCAAGCTTGAATTTGGCAATTAACTGTTTACCTAAGTGGCCTCGACAACCTTCGGCAAATACGGTGTATTTAGCATGTAGCTCCATGCCAGGCATATAACTGTCTTTGGGCTGGCCATCATGACCAATTCCCATATCTCCGGTAATAATACCTTTAACGGTACCCTTATCGTCGTACAGTACTTCAGCTGCAGCAAACCCTGGGAAGACTTCCACACCCAGGCTTTCTGCCTGTTCAGCTAACCAGCGACAGAGGTTACCTAAGCTGATAATGTAGTTGCCTTCATTGTGCATGGTTTTTGGTATTAACAGCTGAGGAACCTTAATCGATTTCTCAGCATTATTAAGCACATAGATATCATCCTGAGTGACAGGGGTATTGAGGGGCGCTCCTTTGTCTTTCCAGTCAGGAAATAATTCGGTGAGTGCGGTTGGCTCTAAAATAGCACCGGATAAAATATGAGCGCCCACTTCGGAGCCTTTTTCAACAACACATACAGTTAGTTCTTGGTTTGCCTCTGTTGCTAATTGCATTAGCCGACAGGCGGTGGCTAAGCCTGCAGGGCCCGCCCCGACGATGACTACGTCAAACTCCATCGATTCACGTTGCACTATGAAATCTCCTACCCAGGCTAAGAGCTATCTTTACGGGTAACCACTAAGTAGCTTGAAGATAGCTGTATTGTTATGTCAGACTACGGTCGATTTTAAACGCTTGTTTTAATTTTGTCTAATGGGCACAATATACTACTGTAGTGTCACTAAATGTATGGTGGCATTAAATAATGAAGATACCCAGTCGATGGTACTCAATTATAATGGCACTCAAATTAGGATGACACCTAATGGTAGTGGCTTTTATTCATACGACAGTCAAAACAGTGTCAATGGTAAAACAGGCTTGGTGAACCATAAGGTTACCAAATTATGTATGCAGCAAGACAGGTATTTTTATTGCTGTTTAAGCGAGTAGCGACTATTTAAAGTGGCTAAATCGTTTTCAACGGGTGGTATCTTGACCTGCTATAGCAATCAGTTCAAGATACTTCCGAATTTTGTCGCACAAGGATTGTCGTATTTTTTGTGCCGATTATTAGTTACCTGTTGATAACAGGTTTTTCACCCACGAACATGATACGAGGAATCCATGAAGATTCTTGTAGCGGTCAAGCGCGTTATCGATTACAACGTGAAAGTTCGAGTCAAGCCGGATAATAGTGATGTTGATTTAACCAATGTCAAAATGGCGATGAACCCATTTTGTGAAATAGCGGTTGAAGAAGCTGTTCGCTTAAAAGAAAAACATAAGGATGCGGCGGTTGAAATTGTTGCGGTTTCGTTAGGGCCTAAAGAAGCGCAGGAGCAAATTCGCACAGCATTAGCACTCGGTGCCGATCGCGGTATTTTAGTGCAATCTGATGAAGCCTTAACCTCATTAACCGTGGCTAAGATTTTGAAAGCCATTGTTGATGAAGAAAAACCCGATCTGGTTATTTTGGGTAAACAGTCCATTGATACCGATAATAACCAAACAGGTCAGATGCTGGCAGCGCTGGCTGGTTTGCCTCAGGGTACTTTTGCTTCAAAAGTTGAATTGACGGATGGCAAGGTGGCTGTAACCCGTGAGGTGGATGGCGGTTTGGAAACTGTCGCATTGCAACTGCCAGCTATCGTTACCACTGATTTACGCTTGAATGAACCTCGCTATGCCTCATTACCGAATATTATGAAAGCCAAGCGGAAGCCATTGGATACTAAGTCACCTGCTGACTATGGTGTTGAGGTGGAGTCAACCATTAAAACCTTAAAAGTCGAGCCGCCAACTGAGCGACAAGCAGGCATTAAGGTGGCAAGTGTAGAAGAGCTGGTTGATAAGCTAAAAAATGAAGCAAAGGTGATTTAAATGAGTGTACTGGTTATTGCAGAGCACCATCAGGGCAAACTACATGGCGCTACCCTAAATGTTGTCTCTGCGGCGAAAGCGATTGGTGGGGAAGTTGATATCCTGGTAGCGGGGCATCAGTGTGGTGCGGTAGCTGAAGAAGTAGCTAAAGTTGCTGGTGTTAATAAAGTATTGGTTGCAGACCAAGCGGCATATGCCCATCAGCTGGCAGAAAATATTAGCTTATTAGTGGCTGAGTTAGGCAAAAACTATGGGCATGTATTAGCAGCGGCTACAACAACCGGCAAAAACTTTATGCCACGGGTAGCTGCTTTACTCGATGTTGATCAGATATCCGATATTATACGTGTTGACAGTGTTGATACCTTTGCTCGACCCATCTTTGCAGGTAATGCAATTGCCACTGTACAGTCTAGTGCGGTCACGAAAGTGATTACCGTCCGCACGACAGGGTTTGATGCAGCAGAAGCCGAAGGTGGTAACGCAACGATTGAACCTTTAAGCACCAGCCATGATGCAGGCACCTCTAGCTTTGTTAGTGAAGAGATGGTTGAGTCAGATCGCCCAGAGCTGACGGCTGCGGATATCGTGATATCCGGTGGTCGCGGTATGGCAAATGGAGAAAACTTCGCCATGCTATACAGCCTGGCTGATAAATTGGGCGCTGCAGTAGGCGCCTCCCGTGCAGCAGTCGATGCAGGCTTTGTCCCCAACGATATGCAAGTAGGGCAAACGGGTAAAATTGTAGCGCCTAATTTATACATCGCTGTGGGGATTTCTGGAGCTATCCAACACTTGGCGGGTATGAAAGACAGTAAAGTGATCGTGGCCATTAACAAAGATGAAGAGGCACCTATTTTTCAGGTAGCTGATTATGGTTTGGTGGCTGACTTGTTTGAGGTTGTTCCTGCCTTGGAAAAGCTGCTATAGGAAGATGATTACACCTCTATCTCGTTTGGCTATTGCCGTTAGTGAAATACCAAACGAGAGACTAGTGGTCCATGTACCGCTAGTAATTATCTTATTAAATGAATATTTAACCAAAAGAATCGGAAAATTAGCCAAATTTTTGTTCTTATAACAAAAAGACGCTATTCAGTTAATTTTCATTCTGATATGTTTACTGCTTTGTAAACCAGAGTCTGTTTTGTTATTTAAACTGTTAAGTGAACAAGAATTTTCCAATCTAGAAAAAAACGCTAGATTTATTAGGTATATGTTGAGTTGGTTAATGCCGAGGTGTCTCTTTTGATCAATATTCTTGTGGCGGATGACCATGACTTGGTAAGAACCGGTATTACCCGGATGTTGGCAGATGTTGATGGCATTGAAGTGGTTGGCGAAGCTTCTAGTGGTGAAGAAGCCGTAGAGCTGGCCAGAAAACTAAAGCCTAATGTTGTGCTGATGGATGTCAAAATGCCAGGCATTGGTGGCTTAGAAGCAACTAAAAAAATCAATCGCCTTGGACTTGATATAAAAGTGATTGCGGTGACTGTCTGTCAGGATGAGCCATTTCCTTCCCGTTTGTTACAAGCCGGTGCAGCAGGGTATGTGACCAAAGGTGCAGACCTGTCTGATATGATTGATGCCATTCATAAGGCTTACCAAGGCAAACGTTATATTAGCCCTGATATTGCCCAGCAGTTGGCACTTAAGCCTTTCCAGCAAGATAATGCTTCCCCTTTTGATAGTTTGTCTGAGCGTGAAATTCAAATCGCAATGATGATTGTTAACTGCCACAAGGTACAGGCCATTTCCGATAAGCTATGTTTAAGCCCAAAAACAGTGAACAGTTATCGCTATCGTATTTTCGATAAGTTGAATATCAGTAGTGATGTAGAGCTAACGCTGTTAGCAGTGAAGCATGGTATGCTTGATGCGGAGGCGATGAACTAGCAATTTGCAAATGAATAAACAACCTACCTGTTAGCTTTCTTAGCTGCGCTTAATATTCATTGATGACCAATGTCAGCTACCTTCGGGTGGCTTCTCATTTCCTACTGTTATCGTTACACTGGTATCAGTGCACGTATTTTCTATTTCTTGACAAGCCCATTAAGCCATCGCTGTGAATGCAGAAACCTCATTAGACTTTGATTACAAAACATTTCTAGCCCGTTTAACCCAAAAGCCTGGTATTTATCAGATGTATGATAAAACAGATCAGGTGTTGTATGTGGGTAAAGCGAAAAACTTAAAAAAGCGGGTCAGCAGTTATTTTCGTGCCTCGGGATTAACGACTAAAACTATGGCACTGGTGAGTAAAATTGCTCGCATTGACGTGATGGTCACCAACAGTGAAGCTGAAGCACTTATTTTAGAGCAAAATTTAATTAAGCAATTTAAACCACCTTATAATATCTTGCTGCGAGATGATAAATCTTATCCTTATATTTACTTATCCAGTCAGGATACTTTTCCACGACTAACGTTTCATCGGGGTAAAAAATCGTCACCAGGGGATTACTTTGGACCATTTCCCAGTTCTGGTGCTGTGCGTGAAAGCCTTAATTTACTGCAAAAGGTGTTTAAAGTTCGTCAGTGTGAAGACAGCTTTTTTAAAAATCGCTCTCGCCCTTGTTTGCAATACCAGATTAATCGTTGCAAAGCTCCTTGTGTTGGTTTGGTATCTGAGGAAGAGTACTTGCAAGATGTTGCGCACTCCCAATTGTTTCTAGCAGGTAAAAATCAGCAATTAATTGCCATGCTAATAGAAGAAATGGAAGCGGCTTCCCAACAATTATACTTTGAACAAGCCGCGCAGTTGCGTGACCAAATTCAGTACTTACAACAAGTGCAGGCCCATCAGGCAGTCAGTGGTGAATCAGGGGATGTTGATGTCATTGGTTATGCAAGCAATGGTGAGCTAGGCTGCTTAGTGGTGATGTTTGTGCGGGGAGGGCGGGTGTTAGGGCAGCGTAGTTTTTTCCATTCTCTCGGGGCAGAGCAGAGTCAGCTGGAACAAATTTCTGCTTTTCTATCACAGTTTTATTTATCAGTGAATCAAGTGGGTTACCCGAAAGAAGTGGTATTACCCACTGCCTTACCCGATAGCCAGTGTTTGTCAGATGCTATCAACCGACAGGCCGAGCACCGACTGTTGTTTAAGCATCAGGTGAGAGGCGAGCGACGACAATGGCTACAGCTGGCAGAAAAAAATGCAGCCCAGCAATTAGCTAGTCGGTTAGCAGATAAACAGCAAGTGGCTGATCGTGTAAACTTACTACAGCAAGGATTAGGTATAGACACCATTAGTCGTATTGAGTGTTTTGATATTAGTCATTCCAGTGGCGAGGCGACAGTTGCTTCTTGTGTTGTATTTGGCTTGCAAGGAGCCATCACTAGTGATTACCGACGTTATAATATCAAGCAAGCCGTCGCGGGTGATGATTATGGAGCAATGGCAGAAGTCCTTCAACGGCGCTATCAAAAAGCCCTGGTTGATGCTGAGGCAGCACTGCCTGACCTGGTGCTGATTGATGGTGGCAAAGGGCAGTTAGCAAAGGCTCAGGAAATTTTCACTGAACTACAGTTAAGCCACATTCAACTAGTAGGGGTCGCCAAAGGGGTTACTCGAAAGCCGGGCCTGGAAACCCTGTGGCTGTTAGATGAGCAAGGTCAGTTTAAAGAAATACAGCTTAGGGAGCCTGGTGCTTTACTACTGATTCAGCAAGTTCGAGATGAGGCCCACCGGTTTGCGATCACGGGGCATCGCCAGCGACGCAGTAAAGCCCGGCAACGTTCACAGCTTGAAGATATCCCTGGTATTGGTGCTAAACGTAGGCAACAACTGTTGAAGTTTTTTGGAGGGCTTAGTGGGGTCAAGCAAGCTTCTGTTCAAGAGTTAAGTAAGGTACCTGGACTGAGTCTAAAGCTAGCTGAGGTTGTTTATAATACTTTACATCCAGAATAATCCCTCTAATATCATGCACGTTCCTTGAAAAGTAACAAAGATAAACAAGCTATTAAGCAAGCTAAGCTTTTAGTAAAACAAGAATACTCGCTGTTATATGAATATCCCAAATATTTTAACCTCCTTACGAATTATCCTGATTCCCATTATTGTGGTTGTTTACTATGTACCAATGCCTTGGAGTTACCATGTTAGTGCCATTATTTTTGCTGTGGCGGCCGTTACTGACTGGTTTGATGGTTATTTAGCTAGGAAGCTCAATCAAACAACACCTTTTGGTGCATTCTTAGATCCTGTTGCCGACAAGCTAATGGTAGTCGCTGCCTTAGTGTTGTTGGTGGAAGAGCATGCCAATTTTTGGTTGACCTTGCCTGCATTAATCATAGTGGGTCGTGAAATTGTCATCTCTGCCTTGCGGGAGTGGATGGCAGAGTTAGGTAAACGCACCAGTGTGGCGGTATCTTTTGTAGGCAAGTTGAAAACAACAGCACAAATGTTGGCTATCTTTGTCTTGTTAACGGCACCAGCTGGTATTGAGAGTACTGGTTACTTTATTGGTTTTGGGTTGTTGTATTTGGCAGCAATTCTTACCTTGTGGTCGATGGTGGTGTATTTAAAAGCTGCCTGGCCTGACTTGGACCCTTTTAAAAATATTCATCAGGCGCCTACAGACACTGATGAGTGACACAAGTAGGGAAAAATGTGTTTAATAAAGCTGCAATCTGTTGTGTTTTTGAGCGATTAAAAGAAAGAAAAAATTATTTGCAAACAATAGCTTGACATAAAAACCTAGTTGCCTAAAATACGCAGCACTTGAAGCGGGAATAGCTCAGTTGGTAGAGCACAACCTTGCCAAGGTTGGGGTCGCGAGTTCGAGTCTCGTTTCCCGCTCCAAAAAATATGGCTGGGTGGCAGAGTGGTCATGCAGCGGACTGCAACTCCGTGTACGCCGGTTCGATTCCGACCCCAGCCTCCATATTTTTTAGTAATAAGCAGTAAAGATAGAAAGTTTCAAGTAAAGCCCGGGTGGCGAAATTGGTAGACGCAAGGGACTTAAAATCCCTCGGAGGAATACTCCGTGCCGGTTCGACTCCGGCCCCGGGCACCACTTCTAAAGAGTTATAGCGTTATTGAACGCCAACTAAATCTTGATTCATAATATTTTTCATAATATCCAGTAGTCGCAAGCAAATGTTTGTTTGATCAACTGTCGTGTTTTTTGTCCTTACGATTCACTGTCGGAACTACCCGAATTTTCCTGTCATATATTTCAGTCTGGGTGATGGTTTTGTGACCACTAAACTCCTGCTTGTCTGAAAGGTTGCCCTCAAAGTGAGATATACCTTTTGCTTTAATATCATGAAACGTAAAATCTAAGGCAATGCTCAATCCCTTATTATCAACTTCCTGTTGAGCTTTATTTTTAGCTAAATTCCAGTGATAACGAAATCCATCGTAGCTGTATCGAGTACCATCAGCTTTATGGATAACATTAAATGAAGAAAGTCCTGGTAGTTTTCTGGCTAGTTTAATTGCTCTTCGCAAATCATCAGACCATGCTTTAATCTGTTTTTTGCCAGTTTTTCCTTGTTTAATAAATATACCATCTTCTTACACCAAAACAAATCTGAATCAGTTTTCTCATAGCAGCACCTAAAGCTTGCATTTTAGTTTTACCAGCTTTTAGCAATCGGTTACGTTGAGCTCTAATATCTGGATTAAATTGGCCAGCAGCTACCGCTGCCATATATATTTTTGTTCGTAATCTAGATGGTTCTGATTTACTTAGCGTCGTACGGCCTTTTAAATACCCTGATGCTGAAGTGGTTGGGCATTGTGATTTAGATTCAGGTAAAACCTGTCCTAACTTTGACGTGGGGAAGTGATGGAAGAGTAACTAAGGAATATGGAGTTACTTGGGATCAAAATAACTAAAATGGCATGTGCCTTCTTTACTGAAAAACATGAATCCAGTAATGGTGTGTCCTATTATGTATGGAATAAACGAAAGAGCAAAATTGATCGTATCCAGCTCAGAAATAATAGTGGCTATAACTAAAGCAGTAACAATGAGTCCCCAACCAAATACAAGCTGTACACCACTAGGCTTATAGCCTTCTCTCCAGCCAGCTATTATGCACCCAATATAACCAAGGAGCATAGTTTTTGTCCCAATGGCTGTGATCATAATAAGAACACCAATAAAATTTATCCAAGTAAAATTATCATGATGCATTCGGAATAACTCATCAGACTACTAAGATACTTTCAGAGTAGCATTCAAAAAATCCAAATGAAAAAAATTAAACACTCGATTATTGCCAAAAAGCCGTTTTTGCAACTTAGCAAGGGTATGCCTTGTTATCTGCCAGCTGAGCTAATGATGCCGCCATGCAAACAAATGCTACTGGCAAGTGCTATCGATACATAATCTACAGTATTTAACCAGTAACTTTGACGAAGCACTACTAGCGAGTAATTTACATTGATGTGGTCTACAATACTTACCTCTGTCACTAGTCTTTTTCAATCCTATCTAACCAACAAACAACACAAAGCTGAACTCAAGCAAACCATCCACCAAAAGCAATTAGACGAAATTCAGCAAGGTAATATCAGTGCCTCAGAGCTTGATTCGCTTAGCATTCAGTCGTGAGGTTGGAAAGATGACTTTTTATTGATACCTTTGGATTTAGAAGAATACTGCGTAGTGTGTTAGTTCGGTATTTAATGAATAAATTTGGTAAGTAACTGACTAACAAGGGCAAAGAAATGCGGCGTGAGTTTCGTGCTGATATTGAGAATACTGATAGTAAGTTGGACCGAGTTTTAGAAAGACTTCCCAAAAAGTAGCCTTATTAAGAGTGGTGAAGGTAGGCTATACTCTTTCACGCTACTTACGAAGTGTTTCCTCACCTGGTCTATACCAAAGCTTTGAATAGTTAACAATAATTTTTGTTTTCTCGGTTAAAAGAGGATTATTCAAATCAATGACAGTTCTATCTGCAATATTAGCAAGTTCAAATATTTTTTTTGTGGTTGGGTGAGTATAAAAAAGCTTATTAAAAGATCCATCTTCAACTGCTTTTTGAAGGCCGGCTTGCACTCTCGTTGCTAACTCAGTATGTTCATTGCTAGTGAAGTAAAATATTGGTGCAGGGTAACGTATTAATAAATGAGGCTCTACTGCTAGATCAAACTCTGGCCTGGTTGCCAGCTCTTCAAATGGCTCGTTCACCCCTCTTGGAAAGTAGTCAAATCGACCTTTCTTCAGCATCATAAATAGGCTTTCATATGAAGTTGAAATCTGCACTTTTAACCCATTTGACCTAAGAATCTGAGTATCTGGCCAATCATGTCCTTGGCCGGCAACGAATTCTCTTAGTTGTTCAAGAGTGTTGATACCCTGTGAGCTTCCGAGAGCGTAGCTCAACTTAACTTTTTAAATCTGATTAACTGACTACCTCACTTATTAAGAGGTAAGCCTATGTCAGTTTCCCCCACATTAGAAAGCGTTGCAGCGGCGTTTAAAACTTGGCGAAATAACCCTCAGCTGGGTCGCAAGCAAGTTCCACTGACCCTTCGCCAACAAGCCATTGCATTGCTGGCGAATTACCCCATATCCCAGGTGATTAATACCTTGGGGTTAAGTCACTCAGCATTAAAGCGCTGGCAACAGTCAACACCCGAAGTCGATGAGGCTCCTGAGGCTAATCAGTTTATACCTTTACCCGAGTCACCAGAAACACCCTCCTTGTTGTGTGTGACCGTGTGTATTGGCGACGATACTCAACTGGTGGTTGAAGGTGAATTAACCAGCCATCAGCTCAGTGCTGTCGTGCGAGAATTACAGGCGGTGCGAAGGAGGTAAGCATGATTGCATTAACAGCCACCTCACGTATTTTATTGTCTACCCAACCGGCGGATTTTCGCAAAGGCATTGATGGGTTTGTTGCCTTATGCCAGCAGGTTTTAAATCAAGATCCTCGTTCAGGCGTGGTATTTGTTTTCATTAATCGGAGTAAGACCATGGTTCGAGCGCTCCACTATGATGGCACCGGTTTTTGGCTAATGACAAAACGGTTATCAAAAGGGCGTTTTTTAGGCTGGCCTTCAGGAACAGCCCCTATCAACCCGTTGGCGGCTAAACAACTCAGTCTTTTATTACGAGGGCAAGCGTTAACACGAATAGTGCCTTTGAGCTAAATAGTGCAGCATGATTTTCATTATACGACTTGCGTGTTATGTATAAAGGCGTATGCTACTGGGTGAATAATAAAAAGGGATTGCAGTGACTCAAACCACTACAATTAATCGCACAGAACTTCAAGCACTGAAGCAGCGGATTAGTGAAGCCCAAGCTTATGGTTTATCGCTGAGCCAAGAGGATAATCAGTATATTTTAGATGCGCTGATGACCCTTGAGCATTTACAGCAACAACTGCATACCCACTCAATTACCCTCCATAAGCTGCGTAAATCACTGGGTATTGAAATGAGCTCTGAAAAGCTACGTGATTTATGTGGGGAAAATACCACAGCAGGTGAGAGCAAGGACAAGCTGGCTAAGCCACCCCGTCAGCGTCCCCCTAAACCGAAAAGCACCACACCACCGGTGACCATCAATCATGCGCTAACTCAATACCAAAGTGGTGAGGTGTGCCCTGCCTGTGAAATAGGAAAACTGTATTCTACTAAACCCGCCCGTTTGTTGCGTATTACCGGTCAGAGCCCCTATGCCCGAGAACTACACTTAGCAGAACAACGCCGCTGTAATGCGTGCGGAGCCTATTTCACTGCCCCTTTACCTGAAGCGGTCACCGTGGATGGTGAACCACAGCAGCAATATGGTTACTCAGCGCGCTCATTAATGGTGTTAAGCAAATATTTTGCAGGCTCACCTTTTTATCGGCAAGAATGTTTACAAGGGTTGTTAGGAGTCGCCATCAGTAGCTCTACCTTTTATGATCAAAGCAGCTATGTGGCAAATGATGTGACGCCACTGTTTGATCGGCTAAAAGAGTTAGCGGCTAATGCCGTCGATTATTTATTAGATGATACGGGGCACCGCATATTAAAACAGGGCCCGGTGATGAAAAAGCGGCTTAAACAGAAAAAAGCCAAACGACGAACAGGCATTTATGCCTCAGGTGTGATTGCGAATTTAAGCAATCAGCACCAAATCGTGTTGTTCCAAACCAATGTGGGTCATGCCGGTGAGCTCATTGACGAACTGCTGGAAAAGCGTTCACCTGATCAACCCCCGCCCATTTTAATGAGCGATGCCTTAGCCAATAATAACCCGCAAAGCTGTTGCGAAACCATTCGCTCGCTCTGTAATACCCATGGGCGCCGCCAATTTGCGGATGTGTTTAATCATTTCCCCACACAGGTGGAGTATGTGCTTAAGCAATACCAAACGATCTGGCTTAATGAGACAACAGTTGTCCAGGAACAGTTGTCACCTGAACAACGGCTAGCCTATCACCAGACTCACTCTTTACCTGTGATGGCAGCGCTACGAGAATGGGGTAATCAATTAATCCAAAGTGGCAAAATTGAAGAAAATAGTGGGCTAGGAAAAGCTATCTGTTACTTTGATCGACACTATGAGGGACTTACCCGGTTTTGTACCCATGTAGGCGCACGACTAGATAATAACTTAATGGAGGCGATGTTAAAACTCATCGTTCGAGGTCGAAAAAATAGTTTATTTTATAAAACACAAACCGGTGCCAATGTAGCGGATGTATTGACTTCAGTGATTGCTACCGCTGCCAGTGCAGGAATTAACGTGTTTGATTATTTAAATGCCATTCAACGTAATAAAGCTGCTGTTAAAGCCAATCCTGATCAATGGTTGCCATGGAATTTTAAGGCAGAAAAATAAATTAATTTACACTAAGTCAGCCATTTTAATTGTTTACACTATCCGCTCGGAAGCTCACGATACCCTCAAAACGTTGTTCTTCTCCATTACGGATAATAAAAATACGATGTCCTAACAATCCCTTAAGCAAAGGAATTCGAACAGGAGTAAATAAAGTTTCCCTTTCAATAGATGTCATTGACCACACAACATCTAACTGCCTACCCAATGAAAGAAAAGCTCTACTTTGTGTCATCTTAGATAAGGCTGGTACAAGACTGTATGGACCATGAGAATCCACCGTTTTTGATAATGCAAGATTAAGGAGTTCTATGAAGTATTGATTTCTTGTGTCTCTAGCGCTTACGGGTTGAATATGCCTGATTTCTTGAGAGCTTACTTGTACGCAATAAGAATAAAATCCTAGAAAACATATAATAATTACTGAATATATAAATCTCATTATTTTATCTTTACTTGATTGTAGCTATCTTTATCAAAATTTTAGCTTTTAATAAAGATAGCTAAAGCATTTGAAATGATACTAGTTGATAAATAAATTTTGGCTCTATATGGATTCCTAGGGGGTTATATCAATAGCTCTATTTCAGTAGCTGGTGATGACCAGAAAAAATGGTGGGTGTTAGGTCATCAAATCCCCGATGACACGCTAGGCAGCGATAACGTTTTCAGGCAATTTGCTTTTGATGATTGCCATTGCCTTCTACTTGTTGAGACTGGCAGTGAGTGCAGCTGACGCAATCAGGCCGAATAAACTGGTAACATTGCTCATCATTTACCAGTTGTTTGATATTGATCATTCTTTGCTTATTACTGACTTAATTCACACAAATAGACGTGCATAATACATTTTTGGTTGTATTATATGCTACCCTCTAGGAATCCATATAGAGCCAATTTTTTTAGAAACCAGGAAGTCCAGACACCGGGGCTCTGCATTCAACAACTCCTTGGGCGCATTTTACTCGTGTCCAATACCTTACCATTGATCGTTGGAACCTTAATTCATATTTTGGTATAGAAAATAGTCTGGATTCTACATCAGTGGATGGATAAATTGATTTATCGTTAACTATTTCTTCTTCAATTAACGAAGTTGAAGATGGAATATTATTTGCGTACCACACAAAATTAGAAATTTTAGCAATAACTTCTGGTACCATTAAATAGTTTAAAAATGCGTGAGCAATTTTAGGGTTATTGCTATTGCTTGGTATGGCAATAGCGTCTATCCAGCGAGTTGAACCTTCCTCTGGGATTATATATTTTAGCTCATAACCTTTTTTTTCTTCCTCAGCATCAGAGATAGCCTGAAAAATATCACCCGAATAGCCGATAGCAATACATATTTCTCCATCTTTTAGTCGTTCAATATATTCTTCAGAGTCGAAATACTTTATCTTTGGGGCAAGTTCTCTTAAATATTTAGATGCTGACACTATATCTGAACGCTCCATTGATTGCCCTGATTTTCCTAGGTAATTTAGAACTAAAGGAAAAATTTCAACTTCACTATCTAAATATGAAATACCGCATGATGATAGCTTTCCAGCAAGTACTGGATCAAATGCCAGCTTCCAGGAACTAGGAATATTTTCTTGTTTAAGAGCTTTCTTTACCTTATCAACATTGATGCCTAGCCCAACTGTTCCCCAGAGGTAAGGCAGTATATATTCATTGGTTGAGTCATATTTTTTTAAATCAGCCATGGAGGTATTAGAGAGCTTATCAAGATTAGAGAGAAGACTTTTATCCAGTTTGTACAATACTTTTCTTTCTATAAGGGCTGGTACATAGTCAACTGGAGGAAAAATTATATCATAAGCATCTTCCTTAGATTTAACTAAAAATTTCTGCCTAAAACCATCAAGGTCATCAAAAGTATCATACTTTATATCAACATTATGTTTTTTCCCAAAATCTTCTAGCACTGATTTGTCAATATATGCAGTCCAATTTAAAATTCTGAAAGTCTTTGCAAAGGAGACTTCTGTGAAAATAAGAATAAGAAAAGCAAGTAAATAGTACATCTACAACCTACTAATATATGATAACTTTATTACCATACTAGCATAAGGGTTTTGGGAGTTATAGCTGACTTACCATTAAATTTGTTTAAAGTACAATGTTGCACCTAAATGCCCTGTATATACCCTTTCATAATTAACATACTTTTTAAATTTGTAAAAAAATCTAATTTAAACTTGGGGTAAATACTTTACTTACATGCAACTAACCTAAAGCGGGTGATAAAGTTGTTAACAATGAAGAGTTACGCGGAGAGGTGTACCTAGACATGATACAGCGATACTTACAAGCAATAAACTTATCATCGACATCTCTGTTAGTTGTGGCTATACCTGATAGAACAATGTCTAATGTTGGGAAGTTGGATTAATGTCAAAAGATATAAAAAATATGCTGAATCAAGTGCTGGAAGTAATGAGTAACCGAACGTTATTGGATGGTGCTCTTGGTGCTGGACTTGGCTTACTTGGTAGTTTTTTCTGTTCTGGGGTAGGTTTAAGTGGATTAGGGCTAATTGGACGTTTTTTTATGATGGTAATTGGCGGGGGATTAGTTGGCATTGCTGTTGGTTTAATTGCAGACTTTAAGGAGAACAATAACTCCAATTTTGATGATGAAGAAGGTTAATCAGTTTATAGGCAATGATCACACCACCTCTTGCCTAGCTGTTGGCCCGAAGTCAGCTAGGAAGGTCGCAGGTCACTTCAAACGGGTAAACGATTCATATATACCCTTCATGAATGATTTCTAGGTTTTGTTATCTTCATTTCTCGTCACTCGATGGCTGAACCTAAAAACCATTCGTATTGGGCATACCATGTTGTTACCTACCCATGCTCAATTAATTAAACGCCTAATTCAATCCCAGTTTTTGGAATGTTAATTGCTTGATTACGATTATCTAGCTGCATCGGATTTAATACCAGCTTTATCCTGAATGCTGAGCTTAATTATTCCGTCTGTAATTAACTAGTATTTTAATTAAAAATGATTAATTTGTGATGGTTGGGTAACAATATGATTTTCCGAGAAATAGAAAAAACTGAAGCTAAAGCAAGGGTAGATGACAATAAGTTTGCATTCTTTATTACTTTTATCTGCTCCGTTTTTGCTGTTGCAGCGTTATCGTCAGGTGCTACTATTGGGAAAGCAGCAGAGTTTTACACTTTTACTTTGATTACTCTTGGTGCAATACATTTTTTTATGCTGATTAACATAGTGTTTATGTCAAGGGTTTTTCTGGTTTTTCGAACTATCTCAATTGTGATGATAGTGTTTTATATATTGACACTCAGAGCCATTATTTAACCTAATAATATACCTATCATGAATCATCTTTAGGGGTAGAAATAAAGTGATCTTCCCCCTAATGGACACCTGTCATTAGGAATTTAGGCGCATAACTGCTTAAATCTGGCTGGTGTTGATTAAACACCAACCAAGTTAACAGAGATATTAACAGTCCTTCCCGTCAGGTATAACGTCATCTACCAATCCGCTCAGCAATAGACACAGAAAAAATTCCATCATCATCAATGCGCTGGGTTATTTTTGTAAATCCCGCTGATTCTACCAGTTGGTCCATTTCTAATTGAGTGCGGCGGCGCATCACCCAGGCTTGTCCTTCTCGGTGGCTGGTTAATGCTCGGGCAATCATTTCCAATTGGGGGTGCCAAGGTTGGTTAGTGTAAATAAGGTAACCACCTTCGGGAATAACGCTGGCGAGCCCAGCCAATGACTGAGTAATTAATGGATTGTCAGCAAATAGTTCATACAAGCCAGAAACGATAGCAATAGAAGGTGTGGGAGTAATTTCCGCTAAGCTGGTTTTGTTAAACGCATCACCTGTCGTAAAGGTAGCAATATCGGTAAGCCCTTTCTCTTTGATTAATTGTTGGCCTTGCTCAACATTAAGCTCACTGTAATCACGAAGTAGAATTGAGTCTGGTTTGATATTACTGGTTACAATAGTCTCTAAAACATAACGACCATGACCAGCTGCAATATCTACAATATTAATTGACATGTTTTTGTTATGAAGCCATTGTATTGCCAGGCGTAGGCATTCCTCTAAATGGGTTTTACGCTGACGAATGCCACGCCAGCCAATACTGTTAAGGTAGTATTGATCTATCCATTGGCCTACAGGTGAAGTACCCCTTGGTTCATTGCGATACACATAATCAAGGGTGCTTCCAGAGTCAAACCCTGTTTGGTGGCCTAAGCGAATACCTGTAGATAACATGCCTGCCAGGTGAAGTGAGTAACGATATAGCTGCCAATATATCCCTTGCCAGGAGTTGATGGGGTAGGGGACGGCTAGCTCATCCGCCTCAGTTTTGGTGTAACCTTGCTGGTGTGCATTTAGCAATGATAACTGCTGTTGTTTGGAGGCAAACAGACGAGTAATGAAGTCACGAATTTTGTTAGTTGCAAGTTCGCGGTGCATTTCACCTAATGTGTCGTGATAAAAACCTGGCAACACATGTTTTTCTTTAATAAACGAGCTTAGTCTAGCGAAAAAAGCGTGTTGGGGTTGATGGTGTACGACAAAATCGGCTCCAGAAATTAACAATTGGGTGGGAACGGTTATTGCTGCTGCATCGGCAACTACTCGCTCTGCAGTGTCATATAACCCTAATAATACATTGGCTGCAATGGGGCGAGTAACCAATGGGTCAGTGTTATAGCTGGCAATGCGTTTTGGATCGTGGGTGAGAAATTTGGCGTTGACATAGCTATTAACAAAAAACAAACCTTTAAATTTATACCATAGCTTAATGGCAAGTCTGGCAAACGGGATATAGAGCTTTATTTTAAAAGCAGGTGAAGCAAGTACTAGGCAGCGAATATTGGGAGCATAGTCATGTACCCAGGTAGCAGCTACCACTGCACCGACACTTTGGCCGATAATGGCAATATTATTGATATTTATCTGGTAAGTAGATGAAATATGCTCAATGAATGTTTGTAGGTCACGTACTATTGTACCGAAGCTAGGGCTGAAACCTCGTTGCCCAGGGGATTGACCATGGCCTCGGGCATCCCAGGCAAAAAAATCAAACTCATTTAAGCCCAGTTCCTCTACCAGGTGAGCCATTCTGCCAGAGTGTTCATGGCCACGGTGTAACAGAACAATAGCCTGTTTTTCTGGTGTCTCTTTGGCGGGCCAATATCGATAAAATAGCTCTACGCCATCGTGGGTAATAAAGTGTTTTTCCATAGATTTTATTCTGCGTAAATAATATTATTCAGGGTACAACAGTAATCATTTCTATGCCACCTATTTTACCCTACATGATTGGTACAATTACAAATCACTAGTAGTCATAGTTCCTGTCAATTGTTGGGTCACTTCTATTTAATCAAGTATGAGTATATACCTAAAACGATAAATTAGGGGGTAGATAATGGATGATGATTTATTATGGGATTTTTCGGGTGATCTTGATCTTTTTATTGAGTCTGAAAAGGAAGTAAATCGTCTATTAACTGATTTTGATGAGCTGATTGATTGTAGTGGCTTGGATGAGTTAATGGATTTTGAAGGCGAGGAATATTATGAAGAGGATATGCCTTAATAAGAAAGCAGGTAAAACTAGCCAAATCTGTAGGGAGAAATAATAATGAAACTGTCAGAGTTACTCCAACTACTAGCTGTTAGCATCACCTTAATTACTCTTATCTTGACGACGATTAGATTCAGTATTAACCGGCAATTTCAACAGTTAAAGCAACAAGCTGATACGAATTTGAATAATGTCAGTAAAAAACTAGATAACCTTGATAAGGACTTTAAGCAGGTATTTCATCGACAAGATCAACACTTGCATGAGGTTGAAAAAAAATTCTTAGGTTATCAAAAGCAGGTGGCAGAAACTTATTTACGTAAGGATGAGAGTTTTTCTAAAATACAGTTATTGGAAGAAAAACTGGATAAACTCATTCAAGACCGACCAAATTAATCTATTTTGTACATAAAGCTGTTCATATCAATGGTATACTCAAAATAGTGTAGGGTATAAACTGAATTATCTAGCTGATAGACAACAGGATTGTTTGAGAGTTTAAATTGTGTTGGTACCATTCCTGACCGCCATGGAGGGTGAGAAATACACTTAATGTTTAATGTTTAATGTATAGTGGTATGGATACCACTAATAGAGCAATGCAGAAACAATAGCTATAGCACAATGAACTGTCACCCCAATCATTTATAAACATATAAACTCATGGGGCCAAATAGCTTGTGGGTCATGCTTAACAAACATTCGCTTTGGTTATAAAAGCATTACCTATAAAATGATTATCAGACGTATTTTATTGGGATTTATTGTTATTTTGGTTGCGGTATGTTTTTGCTTACTTATCCGCGATTATTAGCTCCTCCCTTAAAGCAATCATTGATTGCTGATTAGCTAGTGATTAGTTTCTTGTTCAGGTCCTTCATCAATCAATATAAACTTAAATTCTAAGGCCATTGAAAGGTCGTATAGGGTTTTAAGTGATGGTTTATTGATTCCTCGCTCTATCCGGCTGACATATTCCGGGCTAATATTAGCGGCTTCTGCTAGTGCTTCTTGGGTCATGCCACGTTGTTTTCTTATTTTTCTTAAGTGAGCAGCCATTCCTTTGCAGTATGTTTCGAACGCTTCCATTGCTTTTCCTCCTAAAGTTAAAAAATAACTGGAGTGTTCCTTAGCTGTAAGGAAGTGTGACTACGATTTTACAAAAAACATACAATAATAAAAATTAAACGCGACGAAATAATGCTATTTAAAATATAAGCTATTCGCAATTTGTGTGTACTTACTCTTTAAATTTGATGCTTTTATGCACTGTTTGTGTTGTCTTGTTTATGCTGATGAAATTTATTTGTAATTGTTAGAAAGTTAATAATGTTAAGCAAAAATTTCAGCAAGAAATCATGGGTGAGGTTTGCCTGGTGTTTTCTTATTGTCGAGTTGGTTTGATAATGACTTAATAGTCATCTATTGCTAATGGTGCTCTTATAATGATTCGTTTTTAACTATAAAAATAAGCTGTGATATGGTCTTCATAAATGATATGGAAATTGAAAAAATTATAGGGGTGATAAATAAAATATAACAAGTTTATTAGATGGGATGGGATGTTGGTTAGTATTGATTTCCCTTTTATTAGTATGATCAGTCAAACAAAATGCTGAGTAATGTCGGTGTTTTTTGAATTATAAAAAAGCTTTAAATTTAAAGGAATTATTTGGATATTATGAAAAGTAATAAGCTTAGTGTTTTAGCTGCGTCGGTTTCTATTGCGCTTGCAACCCAGGTTGTTTCTGCTTCTCAAATTATTTTTCCCGATGGTAATATAAAGAGTAGTTTTTGAGAAGAGTGGTGTTTGCCTGCGTTCATCAGGTGTTTCTACCCGTATTGGTTTACCTAACCCGGTCTGGAAGTGACTGTTCCTGTTTTTGCGCCAAGTTTACCGACGGATAGTAAATTGTACCATTTATCGAACGAAAATAAAATTGATAAAAATGTGCGTGTCAGTGTAAAAATAAAATAAAAGAATTTAAATAAAAAAGCCTAAATAAAAATAGAAATTAAATAACGCTCAATTAAAATGAAGTGAGGGCTTTGGCTTTACCCTCACTTCATTTTAGTTTGTCAATATTAGTTGGCAGTTGAATGATAATTTCTAGCCCGCCTAATTGACCTTGGCCAATAAATTCGATATTGCCTTGATAATGTTGAATAATATTGGCCACAATATTGAGCCCTAAACCATGTCCATCCACTTGTTCATCTAGTCGCTTACCTCGTTGAGTCAGCAGGGTTTGATTTTCTTTTGCTACACCAGGGCCATCATCAGCAATAATCAATTGTTGTTGGGTATCAGTGTGGGAGAAGCTAAGACTAACCTGCTGATTAGCCCATTTGCAGGCATTATCCAGTAAATTACCCAGCAGTTCTAATGCATCTTCTCGATTCATTGCGATGCGTTCTGGCCAACGATGTGGTTGCCAATCAATAGTGATAGATTTCGCTTGATAAATCGTATGCAAGGTTTGAATAAGGTCCATTAAATCTTTATGGGGTTCAAATTGTGCTCCGGGTAAAATATCACCAGCCAGTCGTGCAGAGGTTAATTTTTGCTCGCTATATTGGCGAATAGAGGTTAACTGTCGTAAGAGTTTTTTACTTAGCTCTGGCTGATTAGTGACTTCGCTGATAATAGTATGCTGCATCAGTGCTATAGGGGTTTTTAACGCATGACTTAAATCGCCTACAGCGTTACGACTTCGCTTGAGTAATTCAGCCGTATTTTCAAGTAACTGGTTAAGTGCAGCCACCAGAGGTTGTATTTCTTTGGGCATTTTGTGCGTACTGATAACGGTTAACTCCCCTGTTTGTAGTGCATGGAGTGATTTTTTTAACCGGGTGAGTGGTTTTAAACCTCGATGTAATAACCATTGCTGGATGATTAAAAGTAATAATATGGTTACCAATAACCCCCATAATAATCCACCTGACATCGTACGAAAACTAGTGTATAAACCACCGACATCTTCGGCAACAGTGACTGTGACAGGAATATCACCAATGCTGAACCCTTGACTTAACACCATTAATTGTTGTTCATCAGGGCCTGGTAATTCACTGATCAGTTTCTCTCCTACTGTCAGGGAGGGTGGATTAAAACTAAAATCCCATAGTGAGCGTGAGCGAAATGTCTGCTTGGTGCCTTGAATAATATAATAGTGGCCAGAATAGGTGCGGTAATGTAATTGGCTAATACCTTTATCATCCAGCATTAGTTGCTGGTTATGGGAGGAAAGTAAGGAAAGTAAGGTTTTTGCATCATCGTCCAACTTGCTGCTAAAAAAGGATTTAAAGCTTTCGCCCATCGCAGCATAGGTAATCAAACCAATCAGTAAACTTAAAAAACAAACCGAGCTGGCAAGCCCCAGCCCTAATGTACGGCTGATTGACTTCATGCTGTAGATCCATGGAAGATATAACCTTGTCCACGCCGGGTTTCAATAGAGGCTTTACCAAGCTTCCGGCGTAAGTGAGCGATGTAAACTTCCAGTACATTGCTGTCTTTATCAGCATCATACTCATAAAGCTGCTCAGTAAGGCGCTGCTTACTTAACACTTTGCCTGGGTTGAGCATAAAATAACGTAGCAAGCGAAACTCCATTGCAGTTAGCTTATAATGCTTGCCTTGATAGTCCAGCTGTTGTTTTTCTTCATCCAAGCTGATGTCGCCTAACTGTAAGGCCGCATTATTGTGGCCATGATAGCGACAGATAACGGCTCGTAAGCGGGCGATCAGCTCTTCATGGTAAAATGGCTTACTCACATAATCATCTGCACCGGCTTGAAGGCCTTCCACTCGCTCATACCATTCTCCACGGGCTGTTAGAATGATAACAGGCACTGTATTTTGGCGGCTGCGCCACTCCCTTAAAATCGTTAAACCATCAATGTCGGGCAGGCCTAAATCTAAAACAATTGCGGCATAGTTTTCTTCTTGACCTTGATGTAATGCATCAACCCCATTATCACAGGTATCTACTGCAAAACCGGCTTGGCGTAGTTCGTTAGCCGTGTTTTCCAATAATTCATGATTGTCATCTACAACGAGTAACCGCATTCAGTACTACATCCTATCAATAATTGGCATTTAGAGTATTATCAAGCTTGCTCTGATATGTTTCTGGCAGGGTCAGTCATCTCTTTCTACTTCGAGAATGGCTCCTGTTTGGGCATTCACTTCAATTTCCCACACCTGGCCTTGTGGGTTTAGAATTTTCAGTTCATATTCATAAATACCATCGTCTCTTTCCAGCTCAGCATTCAGTAGTTCACCAGGGTAGCGCTGTCGAACCTGCCTTAACAATTGACTCATAGGCAGAATAACGCCCTGTTGCTGTAACTTTAATGCCTGGGAAGGAGAAATATCTTGACCAGCCACTCCTGTTGCTGCACCCCAGCAAAGCAGTATGAGTAAAAGTAATCGCTGTTTCATCGCATTTCCTTGTCAGCTCAAAAGGCTTGGTAAATAGTAGCAACTGTACCTGAAATCAAGCTTAATAGGTATTGCTCACATTGATTTAGTCAAACTCCGCAGGCCACCCACTCGATTAAAAATTTATTAAAGCAGGCTGTGATAATGATCATTAAATAATCTGTACGGTGATTATTTAGTTTGATTAAAATTTGAAAAATTAATTAAGTTAAATATTACCAAAGGATAACGTATAATGGTTCAGCCATTTGATCGGCATAACCCTGCCAGTTTTGACAATTTATTTAACCGACAGTCTCAGACTAATCAAGGTTCCCAATCATCAAAAACAGGCCCAACAACCCGTCCGGGTTCAACGGCCAGTGCTCAATCCTCCCAAAAGTCGGGTGTTCCAAAACCAGTACTTCAGCATACAGTCAATAGCATTATTGGCTCTTTAAACAGTGATGCAGTTGAAGACGTCAATTATTCAGTATCCTTAAATGGTGATTTGTCATTACAGGCGGGTTCTATTCTTGAAGCTAGAATATTGGCTGTTAAAGCATTATTAGGTAGTGAAGGAATTCAGTATGAAGATGAACAGTTATTAAACGTAGCTAATCAAATTCACGCTAATGGGGCTAAACCTAATGCAACGGATGAGGCAAAAGCACTATCAAAAGCATTATTAAATCAAGAAGCTATCTTATGGGGGAGGCAAAGCTCTGAAAGTGGTTTGTCAAATGGTGTAAATCAAGAGCGACGGTTGGCAAATTATTTAGGATTATGGGAGCTTTCACTTAACCCACCAGAAGCGCCTCAGTTTAAGACTCGTCAGCAAATGGCTGAAGAAAAGGTAAGACGTGATTACCCAGATGGTAATTATGGTGCTCGCCCAGTAGGAAAGCTAGGTGTACATGATGTTACTTTTAATGAAAAAGTTAACGATGTTTTGCGCTTTGGTGCGAGTAATGGACTAGATAAAGCCTATTATGGTCAATTTGCTGAGTATATAAATAATAATATTGAAAAGCTGTCCTCAGCTAGGGCTGCAGTGATAGCACAGAATGTTGGAATAGGAGGGGGGCAGTTAATTTCTGAGCCAAAACGGGTATGGCAGGTAAATGGATTTAAAGAGGTCGTTAATAAAGGTTCTTATTCTACCAGTGGTGGTGGTTACTTAGGCACCAGTACCCGATGGGAACTAGAAAGAGAATCGAGTAATGTAGGAGGGATTACAAGCAATAAACCCGCTTATATATTTGAGTTGAAAAATGGCAAATTTGGCATGGTTAAACCTGATGGCAGTATCTATCAATTCCAGGGAAATCCTATTGGGAAAGACCAGTTGCCAAACTGGGGAGCAATTGCAGAAGGTCTAGAGGTCTCACCTAGTGAAACTCGCTATCATGTCTATTCACATAAAATTACCAACCAGCATGTTGGCTGGGAGCGAACAACTCAGCAAGTCGCTAATAACCGCTCGTTACAAAATTTAATTGAAAGTAATGTTCGTCAAACTACTACTGAACAAATAGATCAATGGAAAGACAGCAATTATGGAGCGACTGGTTTTCAAAAGTTTATTCGAGCAGTGGTGCCTTTTTATGAAAATATTGCCAATGCAGTGAATGATCCACGCTCAAAACTGGATGTTGCCAGTTTAGTGCTGGATTCACTGGATGTGGGAGTTACCCTACTGACAATGGGGGCTGGCGCTGTAGGCAAAGCTGGCTTTAGCGCAGCAAAATTAGCCTTTAAAGGCGCTTCTGGTTTATCAAAAGCCACTAATGCTGTGAAGGCAGCATTGCAATCTGTGCGAACAGGCAATGCTCTAAAAAAAGCCGGTAAAGAGCTAGCAGACTTTGTTATACCTGTCTTTACAGCTAAGGATATTGTTGTGTCTGCGAGTAAAGCTGGAGCAAAAGGGGTTTTAAAACTAACCGATGTTATTAGACAACAGTTGCGCAATAGTGATGAGTTGATAAAGACATTTGAACCTACTAGCACGGTGAGGCAGTTTAAATTAGGCAATAAACAGTTTCAGGGAACCCTGTTTGAAGGCCAGCTATGGTATAAGCCTGCGAATGCTGCAAATAATTGGCAGCCAATGAATAAAGTAAGTGAACTTGCTTATCGTTTACAAAATGCTGGAGGTCTATCTAAAGGACTGGTTAAAGGGCCTTCTGAAACTGTACGGGAAAGAATCAATAATATAGTTTTTAACGACCCCATTAGAAATGGTTCGCAAGCCATTGAAAAACAGTCGGGTAATTTTGTATTTAGCCATTATAGTTATGATCTCGTTCAGAGTGGTAGTAACCGAGGAGTTTTAAAGGATAACGATCATCTTACTATTGAAAATACGTTAGCTGCTTTTATTACTGAGAAAGTTAATAAAGATAACCCTTATGCAGTAGATGGTTGGATTGACAACACCCACAATTTAACCAAACGAGACTTTAATGAAAAACTTCAAGCTAATGGCTACGGAGAAGTTGACAACTTTAATTTTCGACCCAAATCGGATCATCAAAAAGCTAACCCTCAAGTACAATATACCGGCGAAAATGTAGGTGAAACTAAACAGACACCTTCGGCAATAGTTGAAGTAGACGAAGAAGTTAGCTTACAGCAATTTGCAGACTGGCTGAGACCAAAGCTTGAAAAGTTAAATGTAGACGAAGGTAATATTAATACAATTATTGAGTCTATGGAAAATATGGCTGGTAGAATGGGGTATGCTGCAGATGAAGTATTTATTAATGCTGGTCAGAAAAAGGATTTCACTAAATTTGTATTAACGGTTCTAAGTGCAACTGATGATAGTAGTGACATACCAGCAATGCTAAAGGGTTTAGCAAAAGTACCTAATGCTACTGCGAAAAACCCAACGCCAAGACCTACAATTTTTTTGCAACCTGCTCACAGCAGTAAAATTGATGAAAGCTTTGGTAGTAACGCTGAACTTATTAAACAAAGACTTGAGTCAGGGAAGCAACAAGCAATTCCTGAAGGCTCTAATGCTTGGAGTGCAGCACTAAAACTAGCAATAAGCGAGAATTGGGATTGGGTTAAAGGGCAAGTTTTGGGTTAGCAAACAGTATGATGTTGCCTATCTCTAGTCATTGTTTTTATTCCCAACAGCACTATAAAGGTTTCTAATGACACTGATTAACCTTATTTATTTAACCTAAGTCTCCTAACCCTTTAGGCTATGCCTACAAACTCAAGATTGCTTAGGGAATTGTAATGAAAAAAATCATTCTAATGACGACACTAGTCGCATCAACTGCATTACCTGTTCAGGCTGCTTGGCAAGTGCAAAGTGAACATTCAAAAGTCAATTTTGTCACGGAAAAAATCTTTACCAATGGTAAGTCGGTTAAAGAAACCCAGTTAATCAGTGGAGTATCTGGCCAGGTAAATGACCAAAAACAAGCCGAAATTAAAATTGATTTAGCTACGATTGATACTAAAATTCCCATCCGTAATGATCGGATTAAACAGTGGGTGCTTGATACCACAAATTACCGCTATGCCACAGTAAAAGCAGATTTGTCAGGTATTGATGAGCAAAAATTAACCGTAGGCGCTGTCAAACAAATGGAGGTTGATGGTAAGTTAACCATTCGTGAGACAACGTTACCGATCAAGTTATTTGTTAAGGTTATCAAAAGCTCTGCTACTGACTACTTGGTGGAGTCATATCAAGATACTTCAATCAATATTAGTCAGTACGGTGGCGAAGCCGGTGTGCAACAGATGACTAAGGTAATGGGGTTAAAGTCAATTACCTCTGTGGTGCCTGTTAAATGGGCATTAACACTCAAGCAAACAAACCCACTGAATTAAGACTTAAGGCTAACACTAACAAAGGCGACTTTTGCTAAATTACCTGTACAATCACAGCTGCTTATTCACTAACTCTAGTTGAGCAGCCAATTATGGGTATTAAAGATGTCGTGTTGGGGTTGGTTATTGTATTGGTGTGGGGGTTTAATTTTGTGGTTATTGCATGGGGGCTGCAAACTATGCCCCCATTATTAATGGGTAGCCTTCGTTTCCTGTTAATTGCGGTGATTGGTTCGCTATTTGTCGTAAGGCCACAGATACCACTCAAGTGGTTATTTGGCTATGGCATTACCCTTGGATTTGGACAATTTGCCTTTTTATTTTCAGCAATGGCAAATGGTATGCCGGCAGGGCTTGCTTCATTAGTGCTTCAGTCTCAGGCGTTGTTTACTTTGTTGCTGGGTGGGTTGCTGTTAGCGGAAGCGATCAAAACCTATCAATTAGTGGCGATAATGGTTGCTGGGGGTGGCCTGGCTTTGATTGGTTGGTCTGGCAATGGTGAAGCAATGACTGCTGTTGGCTTTGGCTTGACCTTGGCGGGTGCCGCTTGTTGGGCCTTGGGCAATATTGTAAATCGCTCGATATCTCAACAAGGTTATAAAGCCGGTGTAGGACTAGTTGTATGGTCTGCGTGGATACCACCCGTGCCGTTTTTTATTTGCTCTTATCTAGTGGAAGGCCCAGTTTCCATTATTGAAAGCTTTCAACAGATTTCCTGGCTGGCTGTTGGTGCATTATTGTATCTCGCTTTTGTTGCCAGTATTTTAGGATACAGCCTGTGGAGTTATCTCATTAGTCGTTATCCTGCCGGTCAAATAGCCCCATTAACGTTGGGGGTGCCTGCGGTAGGTTTGACTTCTGCAGCATTATTTTTGGGTGAAACAGTTTCCTTAGTGCAATGGACAGGTATTGCTTTAGTGGTGTTTGGTCTGGTAATCAATATGCGCGGGGAGCAGTGGCTAAAAAGGCTTTGGGCATCGAAGCGAGTTGAGCTGGACTTATAATCGATGAATAATGCAGCTCTCAAATAAATGAAAAAGGAGGCAATTGCCTCCTTTTTCATTGGAGGCTATGAAACAATATTGCTAAGACTTGTTCCAGACATATAAATAATTTTTTTCCTTGGGTGTGACGACAGTGGTTTTACTTTTCCCTAGTTTATTACTGTATATTACCTGGTAGGCCAGCACATTTTGCACATATTTACGGGTTTCGTTAAAGGGAATTGACTCAATCCAAATATCATAGGGTAAATTATCGCTGCGTTTTAGCCACTGTTTTACCCGATGTGGGCCTGCATTGTAGGCAGCAGTTGCTAAAATGCGGTTGCCATTAAAGGTTTTCATTAATTCAACTAAATAGGCGGTGCCCAGTTGAATATTTTTTCTAGGGTTTAATAATTCTTTAGTGCCTCGGTAGCGAAAACCATTTTTGCGTGCAACATGCCTGGCCGTTGCTGGCATTAATTGCATTAACCCCATAGCGCCGGCATGTGATCGAGCATCATACATAAATGCACTTTCCTGACGAGCAATGGCATAAACCCAACTGCTGGATAACTGATTTTTTTCGCTGATTGATAGAATAGGGCGCTTAAATGCCAGTGGAAAACGTAATTGCAAGTCATCCCAATATTTTGCACGAGCTGAGTTAAAGATAGATTGGTCATACCGCTTCCAGTTGTATGCAATCTCAGCTGCTGCAATTAACTCTTCACTTGACAGTATTTTGGACAGGTGATGCCACTCTCTTCTTGCAGACATGACATGATTTAGCCGATAAAACTCAGCCGCACGTTTGATGCCACCCAGTGACTTTATTTTATTTTTGGTTTGAGTACTGACAGGGTAAGGTTGGTGATTGAGCCGATAAGGTACCTGAACTCGGTCAGCTGCTAAAAAGGCATAAAAGTCACGCTCTTTTGCTAGTTCAGCATATTGTTTAATGACTTGTTTTTTGGCCTTGCTGGTTTTTGCTAGTGCTTCTTGAGCGCGGATATTCCAGTAGCGCCAGCGGGGCTCTTGTTGTTGTTCAGTGGGCAACAGTTTATAAGCCCGTTTAACGGAAGGCCAGTCCTGGGTTTTTAAGGCAATGCGTAACCGCCACTCCACTAGTTCCTGGTCAGGTTGTTTAGAGGCCACTTGATCAACCCACTGAATTTCATCGGCGGCAAAATGTTTGAGTAAATAAAGTGAGATATATTGATTGATGTCACGGCTTTGGGAAGCTGAAAAACTGTGGCTACGACTATATTGTTTCCAAAGATTAAGCGCTTCTTGAGGGTTGCGCCTAGCCATTTGCATTAAGCCTGTTTTAATAATATCACGCATAAACGGCGTGTTACGTTGATAGCGACTGGATTTAAATAATTTTTGTGGATTGCGATAGGTGCTATAAAATAATTTGCCTGATGGCTTATTGGCTTTATTTAGAAAACGACTGAGGTATTTGCCTAGGCCAGGGTTACGCTCCTCATAAGCTAGGCTCATTCGTTGCCAAGCTAAATTTTGGGTAAGCTGGCCTGCACTGCGCCAACGAGCAAATAAAGGATCACAGGCTTCAGGTTGTGATTTTCCTGATAACCAGAGTTGCTTGGCCCCTTGAAAAGCTTGTTTGGTTTGGCCTGTGGCCAGCTGGGCACGATGATACCAGCATTGTAAATCAACTGTAGCCTTTTTAGGGTCGTAATTAGCCTTAAAGGTTTTCCATTGTTTGTTCTTTGCTAAATAACGTAGCCAGTTTTGTTGTAGCCGTGCAGTAACCGGTAAGTCATTATAGGTTTTGATAAAAGCATTTATTTCCTTGGAAGGTGAAACGGATAGCTTACGTTGTAGCTCGTAATACTCCAGATAAGGGTAAAGAGGGTAATGGGTCAGTTTATTTTGATACTGATTAAACTGCTTCCAGTCATGCTTGTTTAGTGCTTTGAGGGCTTTTTGGTACAGCTGCCGTTCTTGCTCATATTGGTTGGGTACATTTGCTGAAACGGTAGGCCACCAGGTAGCCCCCAGTAAACTGATACATAAGGTTAGTGCTTTAGGGGCGATGGTTTGCATTTTCATTTAACCAATTACTCATTATTGTCTGAACTTCTGGGTCAATGCGCTGTTACTTTAACTTTAATACGTTGTCGCTTCGATGTTAGGAATAATAGTTATTGATAAGTATTGTTGCTGAACAGTTCCAAACATCGTTGTTAATGTAAGTGAAGCATAGACATGCCTCATGTAAATATAGAGGACTACACTGCTAGTTAGATTACAATTACGCGTTTCACATAATCTGGTTATTTGTTAACAATTGTTCGCTTTGAAGGCTATCTAGTTTTATTTCCTATGGTTAGCATAGGTTTTCTCTTGGGACTTAACACATTATGATAGCCGGCTACTTTTTCTCAATTAATTTTGGTTGGTTATGCCATTAATTCGATTATCAGAAATTTCCCTGGCTTATGGGGCAATGCCTTTATTAGAGAATGCCAACTTGCAACTGGATGCTGGCGAGCGGGTGTGTGTGATTGGCCGTAATGGGGCAGGTAAGTCCAGTTTGCTCAAAATAGTCGCTGGTGAGACACCCCCTGATAGTGGTGAAGCTTGGTATCAACCTGGGGTCAATATTGGTTTTGTAGCGCAGGCACTGCCGGATGCAGATCAGCTGACTGTTTTTGAAGTCGTCGCTGCAGGCTTAGCAGAAGTAGGTGACTTGTTGACAGAGTATCACCAGTTATCCATGCAAACTGATGAGTCATTGGACTTGAAGCGTCTGGAACAGGTACAGGAAGCTATTGAGGCTAAACATGGCTGGCAATTACACCAGCGAGTCGAGCAGGTAATCAAGCGGTTGGATTTGCCTGCCGACAAGAAAATGGCTGAATTATCAGGGGGGTGGCGACGCAGGGTAATATTGGGGCAGGCGCTGGTCAGTGAGCCAGATATCTTGTTATTAGATGAGCCAACTAACCACTTAGATATTCTCACCATAGAGTGGCTGGAGCAGCAACTGAAACAGTTTCGGGGGGCAGTATTATTTATTACTCACGATCGCTCATTTTTACAAAGTCTGGCAACCCGTATAGTCGAGCTTGACCGAGGGCAATTGACTTATTGGCAAGGTGATTATCAGAGCTTTCTTGATCATAAAGCCCATCTATTAGAGGTCGAAGCTAGAAAGCAAGCTGAGTTTGATAAAAAGCTGGCCCAGGAAGAAGCCTGGATTCGGCAGGGAATTAAGGCCCGGCGAACCCGTAATGAAGGCCGGGTGAGAGCGCTGCAGGCGTTGCGTGAAGAACGGGCTCAGCGCCGTAATGTGCAGGGTAAAGCCAAAATTCAGGTAGACAGCGGTGAAAGCTCTGGCAAGCTAGTGCTGGAAGCTAAAGACATTACTCATGGCTATACAGACAAACCATTGATCAAGGACTTTTCCCTTCGATTACTTCGTGGTGACAAAATAGGTTTGATTGGTCCTAATGGGGTTGGTAAAAGCACTTTGCTAAAGTTGCTATTGGAACAAGAAGCCCCGCAGCAAGGCTCAATAAAAGTGGGTACTAAGCTGGAGGTAGCCTACTTTGACCAGTTACGTGATCAACTGGATTTGGAAAAATCCGTTATTGATAATATTGCTGATGGCCGTGAAACCATCGAAATTGGAGGCCAACAGAAACATGTGATTGGTTATCTGGGGGACTTTCTATTTACGCCTGAGCGCTGTCGTACCCCAGTGAAGGCATTGTCGGGTGGTGAGCGGAACCGTCTGTTGCTCGCTCGACTATTTAGTAAGCCCGCCAATGTATTGGTACTTGACGAACCCACTAATGATTTGGATGTGGAAACCCTTGAGCTGCTGGAAGAGCTATTAATTAACTTTACTGGCACCTTGCTGTTAGTTAGCCATGACCGGACCTTTATCGACAATGTGGTAACCAGCACCTTAGTGTTTGAGGGGAGTGGGGTCGTCAGTGAGTATGTAGGTGGTTATCAAGATTGGCTGCGTCAAGGTGGTAACTTTAGTGCTCTAGTGGAAGCCGCCTCGGAGCGTAAACAAGCCCCGTCAGCCAAGGGTACAGCGACATCTTCATCCAAGGAGGCCCCAGCCAAGCTGGCTTCTAAGAAGAAGCTTAGTTATAACTTGCAGCGCGAGCTTGATGCCTTACCTGCTGAAATTGATGTGTTAGAAGCTGAGCAGCAGGCACTGATTGAGCAAACCAACCGGCCTGATTTTTATCAGCAACCCCATGATCAAGTACAGCCGGTGCTTAATCGGCTAACTGAACTGGAGCAGCTGCTAGAAGCTAAGCTGGAGCGTTGGGCGGAGCTAGAAGCCATGCAGTAAAGTTTTACTTATTGCCGACACGTACAGCTAGCACATCGCACTTGGCCCCATGCAAAATACCGGTGGAGGTAGAGCCAAGAATCAACGCTAGGCCGTGGCGCCCATGACTACCCACTACAATGAGGTCCACCCCTGTTTCTTCGGCAAGGCGGTGGATTTCTTTTTCGGGGCGCCCATAGACAACTACCTGGTCCTGGCTATCTAAGTCAATTCTGTCGGCAAGCTCAGAAATTCGGTGATGAGCCTGGTCCGTGATCTCTTGTTGTAAGGTGGTTAAATCTAATGGGATATCACTGCCATAGGCCACACTTAACGGTTCTATTACATGAACCATGGTTAGTCTCGCTTGGTTATCGGCAGCAATGTCTTTGGCGCGTGCTAAGACAGTATTCGCTTCTTCGGTCAGGTCAACGGCTACCAAAATATGGTGATATGGGCTCATAGAGGTGACTCCGCTGATCAAGGGCGTTGCAAAACCGGACATTAGTCACTTGTTTGTAACACACTCTAAAATGTCGCTGCTCCTGGCGACGCTTTTGGTCAACTGTAGGTCTGCTGTAATCAACAGACTTTATAATCTTAATCCAAAATAAGGACGATGATGACCACTCTCATTATTGTTATAGTCATAGTTGCTACTTTAGGCTCGATTTTCTGGGTATTACCTTCTCCACATGAGCGCAAGCGGATGCGGTTTCGCCAAGCAGCGATCAGCCAGGGGATGTCAGTGCAGTTTGTTAAACCAGACATTCCTCCTGCTCTAACAAATAAAGTTGCTAGCCAAGCGTACTGTATTGGCTATCGGTTAACCTTTCATGACAGTAACCCCCTTACCTCAATACGCTTTTATCGCAGTGAGGCTGAAGCAACTGATTGGTGGCAGGACAGCCGAGGCAGTCAGCAAACTGTTGCTGAAGAGCATCTGATGGCGACCCTGAATGCTTTGCCTGACGATGTGAGAGCTGTGATGGTTGGTGGCCCCTGCGTTACTGCAGTATGGCAGGAACGTGGTGAAGAAGCAGATATCGAGCAAATTAAACGGCAGTTAGTGTCTCTCACTGATCAACTCATGGTGGTAGGCTAACAAACCACCACTTTACACTTATTGCAGATGCAGACCACGTAAGTTTTATTGACAAAAGCAAAAAAATTCCCCATGTTTGTATCTTAAATCAAACAAACGTATGAATAATTTGTATCGCTAATAATGATAAACTGATGGGCTTATCCCTCTGGTTTTCCCAAATATAGTGATTACTTGGATGAGTAATGGCTGGGATACCCTTTGGAATAGTCAATAAATACTTGCTTGATGAAAAACGTAACATTTGTTGTCTATCCCTTGAAGAAGACATAACAGGTCTACAATAAATGTGCTGCAAGACAGGTGAGGTTTATACTGCTTGACTGTGTTCATGCGGCAGGGGGGATAACTCGAGCTGATGAATTATCACACGGCAACGAGTTGTCACCAACAATCAGTACCATTAGCGAAGCAAAATAAAAAAACGTGGAGATCATTTGATGATTTACGAAGGTCAGGCCATAACGGTTAAACCGCTTGAAGAAGGTATCGCTGAGCTGCAATTTAATTTGCAGGGTGAGTCTGTAAACAAGTTCAATCGGGCCACTTTAGAAGAACTACGTGAGGCTGTTGACGCTATTCGGGGGAATGATCAAATCAAAGGCCTGATCGTTACCAGTGGCAAGGAAGTATTTATTGTCGGTGCCGATATTGGTGAGTTTCTGGCTAACTTTACGCTGCCTGAAGATGAGTTAATTACTGCCAACTTACAAATTAATCAAATTTTTAGTGACTTTGAAGACTTGCCTATGCCCACGGTAGTCGCCATCAATGGTATAGCGCTAGGTGGTGGGTTTGAAATGTGTTTGGCTGCAGACTATCGAGTGATGGCAGACACTGCAAAGGTTGGTTTACCGGAAGTGAAGCTAGGAATCTATCCTGGGTTTGGCGGCACTGTACGGTTACCCCGGATTGTTGGTGCAGATAATGCCATTGAGTGGATTTGTGCGGGTAAAGAACATAAAGCGGAAGCTGCCCTAAAAACCAAGGCAGTTGATGTGGTAGTACCTCTTGATGAATTGAAAACTGCAGCAATTACCTTGGCAAAACGAGCCGCTGCAGGTGAGCTTGATTATCAAGCGCGACGCCAGCCAAAACTGGAAAAACTGAAGCTGAATAATATCGAAAGCATGATGGTGTTTGAAACAGCTAAAGGGTATGTTGCTAGTCAGGCTGGTCCTCACTACCCAGCACCTGTAGAAGCAATAAAAACTATCCAAAAAGCAGCCACTAAAGGCCGGGATGATGCACTGAAAATAGAGGCAAAAGGCTTTGTGAAAATGGCGAAAACGCCAGTGGCTGAAAATTTGATTGGACTGTTTCTTAAAGATCAATTACTGAAGAAAAAAGCCAAGCATTATGAAGAAATAGCCTTATCAGCTAATAAGGCAGCAGTATTAGGGGCGGGTATTATGGGAGGTGGAATTGCCTATCAGTCTTCCTATAAAAATGTGCCCATTTTAATGAAAGATATAAACCAAGATGGGATTGACCTTGGTTTAAGTGAAGCAGCCAAGTTACTGGTAAAGCGGGTTGATAGAAAGCGAATGGAACCTGCTGCGATGGCTGAGGTGCTTAATCGAATTATACCCACTCTATCGTATGGTGATTTTAATACGGTTGATGTCGTTGTTGAGGCAGTGGTTGAAAATATTGATGTGAAAAAGAAAGTGCTGGCTGAGGTGGAAGGGCAGATCAAACCTGAAGCTGTACTTACAACGAATACCTCTACTATCTCCATTAATAAGCTGGCTGAAGCAGTAAAAAGGCCTGAAAAGTTTTGTGGGATGCACTTCTTTAATCCGGTCCATATGATGCCACTGGTTGAGGTTATCAAAGGTGAGCAGACCAGTGAAGAAACCGTTGCTACGGTAGTGGCCTATGCTAAGACAATTGGAAAAACACCTATTGTTGTGAATGACTGCCCTGGCTTTTTAGTCAACCGGATTTTATTTCCCTACTTTGGTGCCTTTTCCATGTTACTCCGTGATGGAGCCGACTTTGCCCAAGTGGATAAAGTGATGGAGCGGTTTGGGTGGCCAATGGGACCTGCCTATTTAATGGATGTGGTAGGTTTAGATACAGGCTTACATGCTGAAGGGGTGATGGCTGAAGGTTTCCCTGACCGTATGAAACGAGAATTCAAAACAGCGCTGGATGTATTGTACGAAGCCAAGCGTTATGGGCAGAAGAGCAATGCTGGGTTTTATCAATATAAGCAAGATAAAAAAGGCAAACCCAAAAAAGTCCTGGATGAAACGGTATACGACATGATTAAGCCGGTTTGCCAGGCTAGTCAAACATTTAGTGAGGAAGACATCATTGCTCGAATGATGGTCCCTCTATGCCTGGAAACCGTTCGTTGCTTGGAAGATGGTATTGTGGAAAGTCCCGCAGAAGCGGATATGGGGCTGGTTTATGGCATTGGCTTTCCTCCATTCCGAGGCGGGGCCTTAAAATATATTGATGATATGGGGGTGGCAGAATTTGTGGCACTAACGGAAAAGTTTGCCGAGCTGGGGCCATTGTATAAGCCTACTGCCAAGCTAATTGACATGGCGAAGTCTGGTGCTCGCTTTTTTACTGAGTAAAACCCTCTAAGCACTACTTTTAACAGTTACCTATGAGTGTGCCGCACGTAAAATGAAAATTATGGTTTTATGCGGGGCACTCAGTATAGATGAGAACCCATCGTTATGAGTTTAAATCCTAGAGATGCCGTCATTATTGACTATGCCCGGACCCCAATGGGGCGTTCTAAAAATGGTATGTATCGCCATGTGCGAGCTGAAACCTTATCAGCCAAACTGATTACGGGGTTGCTAGCAAGAAACCCTGATGTCGACCCAGCGGAGGTCGAAGATGTGATTTGGGGGTGTGTTAACCAAACCCTGGAACAAGGCTGGAATATTGCACGAATGGCTTCGCTAATGACGCCGATTCCCCATACCTCCAGTGCTCAAACCGTTAGCCGATTATGTGGCTCATCAATGTCTGCATTGCATACCGCAGCCCAAGCGATTATGACGAATAATGGCGATGTATTTGTGGTGGGTGGTGTTGAACATATGGGACATGTGGGCATGATGCACGGAGTGGACCCTAACCCACAGTTGAGTCTATATGCAGCAAAAGCTTCGGGCATGATGGGGCTAACGGCTGAAATGCTGGGCAAGCTACACGGCATTGGTCGTAAACAGCAGGATGAGTTTGGTGCTCGCTCCCATCAGCTGGCTCATCAGGCGACAGTTGAAGGCCGGTTTAGCGATGAGATTATGCCAATGGAAGGGCATGATGAAAGTGGTAATGTGAAGGTGTTTACTGAAGATGAAACCATTCGCCCAGATACCACTGCTGAAAAGCTGGCTGAATTAAGACCAGTTTTTGACCCTAAAAATGGGACTGTTACAGCGGGTACTTCTTCCCAAATCACTGATGGGGCTTCTTGCATGATTGTCATGTCAGCTGAGCGTGCACAAGCGCTAGGGTTAACACCAATGGCAAAAATCAGATCAATGGCCATTGCCGGTGTCGATCCCGCCATTATGGGCTATGGCCCAGTACCGGCGACTAAAAAAGCGTTGAAAAAAGCTGGTTTAACCATTGATGACATTGATCAGCTGGAGCTTAACGAAGCATTCGCTGCTCAGGCACTACCTGTGTTAAAAGATTTAAAAATACTGGACAAAATGAATGAGAAAGTTAATCTCAATGGAGGTGCCATTGCATTGGGCCACCCGTTTGGTTGTTCCGGTGCCCGAATCTCTGGTACATTGTTAAATGTCATGAAACAGAAAGGTGGCACATTGGGTATAGCTACAATGTGTATCGGGCTGGGGCAAGGTATTACGACGATTTTTGAGCGTGTGTAGCAGCAATGATATTTTTTAACAAACGATAACTGTTGACTAAAATATTGCTGTTAACGAAAAAACAACTGTTAACTATTGCGTATTCATTTAACAGTGGTACCTTGTTCTGTAAAGCCGGAGTATAACTCCGGCTTTTTTAATGGGGTAGAGTAGAGGCTGTGAAAACAGAAGTAAAAGCTGGTCGTTATCGGCACTTTAAGGGCCAGTACTATGAAGTAATTGGGGTAGTGACTCATAGTGAAACAGAAGAAAAGATGGTGTTGTATAAAGCGCTATATGGTAAACAAGGCTTATGGGTAAGACCATTGGTATTGTTTTTTTCGTCGGTGATGGTGGATGGTGAACAAATTCCCCGGTTTGAATATTTAGGCGATAAATAAGATAGCTGCTATGTTGAGATTATTGTTACTGACAACACACTGCAATTGTCTTTAAGTCTAATTTACTTGCAGAAAGACAGAATACGTCTTATAAAGGCGCAAATTTTTGTAATTGAATTATCTTTTATGGATAAGTTTTGTACGTTTTGGATATAACAGGTCACCATGGGTAAATCACTAGTCATTGTTGAGTCACCAGCAAAAGCCAAAACGATTAACAAGTATTTGGGTAGTGACTTCATTGTTAAGTCATCTGTTGGGCATATTCGAGATCTTCCTACTAGCGGAAGCAAGAAGCCGGTTGATGCGAAAGCGCGAGCAAAAGCAGCGGCAGAAACCCGTAAGCTGTCACCTGAGCAGAAGGCAGTTTATAAAAAGCGCAAGGCTCGTGAGCAACTAGTCGCGCGGATGGGGGTTGACCCAGAAAATAATTGGCAGGCTAATTATGAAATATTGCCTGGCAAGGAAAAAGTCGTTGATGAGCTGAAACGGTTAGCTAAGAATGCTGACAAAATCTACCTAGCAACGGACCTTGACCGAGAGGGAGAGGCCATTGCTTGGCATTTGCGTGAAGCGATAGGGGGTGATAACGAACGCTACCGACGGGTTGTGTTTAATGAAATCACTAAAAATGCTATCAAAGAGGCATTTGAACACCCAGGCCAGCTTAATATGAGTCGGGTCCAAGCCCAGCAAGCCCGTCGCTTTTTGGACCGGGTGGTGGGCTATATGGTGTCACCGTTGCTGTGGAGCAAAATTGCCAGAGGCTTGTCAGCCGGTCGAGTACAATCAGTCGCTGTGCGACTGATTGTTGAGCGTGAGAACGAAATTCGCCAGTTTGTTCCAGAAGAGTTTTGGGAAATTCACGCTGACTTGAACACACCACGGCAAGAGGCGGTTCGCTTTCAAGTCACCAAACAGGCTGGCAAAAGCTTTCGACCTACCAATAAAGCGCAGGCAGATCAGGCGCTGGCTGTCTTAAATCAGGCTACGTATCAGGTTGCTAACGTTGATACGAAGCCAACGAGTACCAAGCCTAATGCGCCTTTTATTACGTCTACTTTACAGCAGGCAGCAAGTACTCGGTTAGGGTTTAGTGTAAAGAAAACCATGACCATGGCTCAGCGGCTTTATGAGGCTGGTTATATTACGTACATGCGTACGGATAGTACCAACTTAAGTGCAGATGCTGTTGCCGCTTGTCGTGATTATATTGTTGATAGTTATGGGAAGCAGTATTTACCTGAGCAGGCTAATTCTTATAGCAGTAAAGAAGGGGCACAAGAAGCTCACGAAGCAATCAGGCCATCTGATGTCAATAGCAAACCAGGCTCAATTAAAGGGCTAGAGCGCGATGCTGAGCGGTTATATGAATTAATTTGGCGACAGTTTGTGGCCTGTCAGATGCCGCCAGCTGAGTATTTAAGTACTAGTGTGGTAGTGGCAGCAGCTGATTTTGAATTACGAACTCGTGGCCGGGTACTGAAATTTGATGGTTTCACCAAAGTGCTGCCTCCTGTCAGTAAAAAGGGCGAAGAAGCTACTTTACCGATTATTAACGTGAATGAGGTGCTGGACTTGCTTAAGCTGGACCCCAGCCAACACTATACCAAGCCACCGGCTCGATTTACTGAAGCTGCATTAGTAAAAGAATTGGAAAAACGGGGGATTGGTAGGCCCTCTACTTACGCATCCATTATTTCAACTATCCAAGATCGAGGCTATGTCAAGCTGGAAACACGCCGCTTTTACGCTGAAAAAATGGGCGACATTGTAACTGAGCGGTTAGTGGAAAGCTTTCATGACCTAATGGATTATAGTTTCACTGCCAATATGGAAGGAGATTTGGACCATATTGCTGAGGGTGAGCTGGAATGGCATAAGCTGCTGGATAAATTTTATGCAAACTTCAGTAAAAAGCTAGCACTGGCTGAGTCTGACTCCAGTACTGGAGGGATGAGGGCGAATGAGCCTACCATGACAGATATTGACTGCCCCACTTGTGAACGCAAAATGCAAGTGCGTACGGCTAGTACAGGCGTATTTTTAGGCTGCTCAGGTTATGCATTACCCCCTAAAGAACGTTGTAAAACCACCATTAATCTGGTGCCTGGTGATGAAGCCATCCATGCTGATGATGATGAGGGTGAAGCTAAAGCCCTTCGAGCTAAGCACCGTTGTGATAAATGTGGTACTGCAATGGACTCTTATCTGATAGATGAAAAACGCAAACTGCACATTTGTGGTAATAACCCAGACTGCTTTGGCTATGAAATAGAGTTAGGGCAGTTTAAGTTGAAGGGCTATGAAGGGCCTGTGCTGGAGTGTGACAAGTGTAGTGCTGAAATGCAGCTGAAAACAGGGCGGTTTGGTAAATATTTTGACTGTACTAATGAGGCATGTAGTAACACTCGTAAACTGCTGAAAAGTGGCGAACCAGCCCCTCCTAAAATGGAACCTGTACCGATGCCAGAGCTGCGTTGCCAGAAAGTTGATGATACTTACATTTTAAGGGACGGAGCGTCAGGGCTGTTTTTAGCGGCCAGTCAGTTTCCCAAGAACCGAGAAACTCGGGCACCGCTAGTGAGTGAGTTGGTTCCTCATCGCAATGAAATTGACCCCAAATACCACTTTTTGATGGAAGCACCGCAACAAGACCCGGATGGTAATCCAACCATTGTGCGGTTTAGTCGTAAAACCAAGGAGCAGTATGTAATGACTGAAGTAGAGGGTAAAGCGACGGGGTGGCGTGCTTTCTTTAAGGATGGCAAGTGGGAAGAGCAGGTCGCTAAAAGTAGAGCTAAAACCAAAGTAGAGGCGGCAAGTTGAGGGGGAAGCTGCTGCTAGGTGAAAAAGTCATTCCTGACAAGGGAGATTTGCAAGCCTTAGTCAAGCAAAAACTTTATTTTGCTGCTGCTTTGTTGCGGCAATATCAGCAACTGTCTGATCCACTGCCTGGTGATCAAGAGGGATTATTACAAGCAGTTGCCTGGCATTTGGTAGCTGCTGTTAATGCCTTTAGTCATGAGCTAGGAGCAGAATATCAGATTCCCTTAGCTGCTCATTACCACTCGTTTGCTGAGCTAAATGATGAGCAACGCCAATCTGCACCAGGGCTAAATAGCTTGCAGCAGCTATTGCAGGAAGGTGATAGCTGGTTAAGCCGTTTGTATGATTATTTCAGTCGTGTAGAGGCCTTGCAGCCAACAACCTTTAGCCAACAAGGCCAGCCAGTAGGAGAACTGGCGCTGATTGCATCCAGCCAAGTGTCCTCTTTTCAAATGTTATCAGATTGCTATCAGGCGTTAGCTGATTTTATTCAGCATTGGCGAGAACAGTTAGTTGAGTATTAATCGCTGGCAGTTGTTATTTCGACAACTGTTGTATGGTATAGCTATATCGTTTTAATGACTGTTATTGGAAATGGAGGCCCAGTTTATGACCCGCTCACTTATTTTGTTTTTGTTTTTTATGAGTATGACCAACTCATTAATGGCTAAAGAACTGCCTTATGATCCTAAGGCTAATGCTAAGCAACAGTTAGCCCAAGCCCAGCTAGCAGCCAAGCAGCAAGATAAACTGCTATTGATTGCTTTTGGGGCTAACTGGTGTCCGGACTGTATTGCTTTGGACAAGGCAATCAGCAGAGGACAGCTCGCTGAACTGATTAAAACTCACTTTGTAACCGTTAAAGTGGATATTGGCCGCTGGGATAATAATATGGATATTGTGAAGGAATACGGCAACCCTGTTAAAAAAGGTATTCCTTCGATTGTCGTGACATCCGCAGATAATAAAGTGTTATTTGCAACGAAAGGTGGCCAACTGGCAACTGCGAGAAGAATGGGGTCTGAAAACTTCTATAGCTTTTTTACTTCGCTCAGTAAGTTGAAAACCCAAACCACAACGGGAGCAGAGGCTCAGTCAAAGGCCGTTCAGGAATTATAAATGTTTAAAACATGTAACGGTGTAAGCGTTGTAGTTTGATGACAGCCTTAGATGGAGTGGTCATCATAAACAACCAGCATGTGGTTATCTTCTTCTACATAAAAGCGCCCTTTACCCAGCCCTTCAGCATACTGCTTGAGGTAATGGGTAAGGGAAGAGGCTAACAGCTCTCGCTGAGCGATTTCATAGCAGTGTTCAAAAACCTGTCCAACAGTTCCTTGGTTGGTAGGGTTAAGGTCAACGAAAACGATGTTAAAACCTGGGTCACCCCCAATGGGAATCCACAGCGGGTCATAATTAAGCGGTTTGACTTCTGGACAGTGGGCTTGATAAACCGTAGCCATTTTTTGAAAGTCTTTACTGTTGTTAAGTGCTATATCATGCTCTAAATGATACTGGCGTTGATTCAGTATCTCCGATACAGAAAATAAATCACCATGGAAAGGTAAAATGCCGCAGGTACATAGGTGATGAAAAAAATTATCCGTTTTCTCACCGCTGACAGCTAACAGAAACGCCCGTAGGTCATTGGGCAGGCTAGTCCCTAGTTCAGCTTCCAATTGTTCAATTTGTTTTTGCGAGGCACCAGCATTTAAAGCATCTAAAAAGACGGGTTGGTTTACTTTAAACCACTTAAGGATTTGCTGCCAGTAACGTAATATAAGGTCCGCCATAATCTGCTACTACTGCTTTTGTTAATCCTAATTATTACGTTTTAGCTAGCAATTAGCTAGTTGTAGGGCTCTCCATTAGTTTTTATGGTTCACAAATTTATTGCAAACTTATAAATAACGGGTTTTACAAACGGCCTGCTTGTTTTAAAAGTATTTAAAAATCAGCCGATTACTGAAATCTCAGGTGTTAGCTGGGATCAGGGTCATTACGGTATTTTATTGAATCACTTCGCGAGCATGCCGCATTCGGCCTACCATGATGAGTTGTGATTTTAAGTTTCTCATTCGATCATTCAGGCGAAATGCTAGTGCTTTTTGTGCAGATTTAAAATTGGGAAAAACAACGAGCTCATCAACTGGGTCAGTGGTCAAGACAATATCGTAACTGTCTTCACTATCACAGGTGATTTTATAGTGATACATAACTGAACTCTGAACTGGCTGAAGTGCTAAGAAGGAAAGATTGTCATCAGACTAGGTTTAAATATAGGTCAGCCATGAGTCGATGCAAGTAATAAATAAAGAGTAGAAATGCCTGGAAAGTCATGTGGACTAGAGGAGATACCCTAGACTATAGAAATCTAGAACTTGTTATGCGGACACTAATTTATTTTTGCCATAACGTTATAAGGTTATTATTGCTGTTTGTTATCAAGATTTATAATGTCGTCATCCAGTTAAGCATAAACTCAATTGAATTAAGGACATTTCATGATAATTCCAGTGATTCTCTCTGGAGGAACCGGTTCTCGACTCTGGCCACTATCCCGTGAGCTTTATCCTAAACAGTTGCTTAATCTGGTTAATCCAGATGCCAGTTTGTTACAAGAAACGGTTAAACGATTGGTAGGATTTAAGGAAGTAGAGGCACCTGTTGTGGTGTGTAATGAAGAGCATCGTTTCATGGTAGCAGAGCAGCTCAGGCAAATAGCCCAGCCGGCAGAAAGTATTATCTTAGAGCCTATAGGTAGAAACACTGCACCCGCTATTGCAGTAGCTGCACATAAAGCGATGCAGCTTAGCAGCGAAGCAATATTATTAGTACTACCAGCAGATCACGCTATTCAAAAATTAGAAGCCTTTTATAAGGCAATTCTCTATGGTCAGCAACATGCCCAACAGGATCGACTCGTTACCTTTGGGATTGTTCCAGACCGTCCAGAAACTGGCTATGGCTACATTAAAGCGTCTGAATCACTTGGCTTTTCAGGCCATAAAATTGATTGTTTTGTTGAAAAGCCTGATCAGACAACAGCTGCAGGTTATGTGGCAGAAGGGGGCTACTTTTGGAATAGCGGGATGTTTATGTTTAAAGCAGCGACTTATCTAGCAGAGTTACAGGCCTATGCGGTAGATATTTATAATGCAGCGAAGCAAGCATTTGATGACGCTAAAACAGACTTGGATTTTTTACGTTTGGATAAAGCCAGCTTTACTGCTTGTCCGGAGGACTCAATTGACTATGCAGTAATGGAAAAAACTAATAAAGGCGTAGTCATTCCTACTGATATTGGCTGGAGTGATGTGGGGTCTTGGCGAGCACTGGCCGAGTTGCACGCTTCTGATGCACATGGAAACAGCCAATTGGGCGATGTGATATTAAGGGATACTGAAAACTGTTATTTGCGTAGTGAAAAACGTTTGCTAGCTGCTGTTGGAGTAAAAAATCTGGTAGTGGTGGAAACTGATGATGCCGTGTTAGTTGCTCATAAAGATAAAGTACAAGATGTCAAAAAAATTGTTGAAGAGTTAAAAAGCCATCAGCGCCCTGAGTATATGCTGCATAAAAAAGTGTATCGTCCTTGGGGGAGCTATGAGGGCATTGATGAAGCAGAACGCTTTCAAGTTAAGCGGATCACTGTTAAACCGGGAGCGAGTTTATCATTACAGATGCACCATCATCGGGCAGAACATTGGATAGTCGTTAAGGGTACAGCAAAGGTGACGTGCGGAGAAAAAGAGTATCTGGTAGCTGAAAATGAGTCCACTTATATACCGCTGGGTGAGCAGCACCGGCTGGAAAACCCAGGAAAAATTTCTTTGGAGTTAATTGAGGTGCAGTCTGGTAGCTATTTGGGAGAAGATGATATAGTTAGGTTTGATGACGTTTATGGACGATCCCAATAAAGGATTTGTCTTTGTGAGCAGTATTTGTCAAATAGTGAAGTCAATAAACTAATGATCAAAAAGTGTCTTTTTCCTGCTGCGGGTTATGGAACCCGCTTTTTACCGGCAACTAAGTCAATGCCAAAAGAGATGATGCCAGTTGTGAATAAACCGCTGATCGAATACGGGGTAGAAGAAGCGCTGGCAGCAGGTTTAAATGAAATTAGTATTGTTACTGGTCGAGGGAAGCGAGCACTTGCTGATCACTTTGACACCAACTATGAGCTTGAGCATCAAATAAAAGGCACTGACAAAGAGCCAATGCTAAACGATATTCGTCGTTTAATTGATGAGTGTAGTTTTTCTTATACCCGACAACAGGAAATGAAAGGGTTGGGTCATGCCATTTTGACTGGTCAAACCTTAATCGGTGATGAGCCTTTTGCAGTTTTGCTGGCGGATGACTTATGCATTAACCAAGGTGATGGTGTTCTTTCTCAAATGGTACGTTTATTCAAGCAATTTCGCTGTAGTATAGTAGCCATTCAGGAAGTGCCTGCAGATGAAACCGGAAAATACGGCATTATTGCAGGCGATATGATTCGAGAGGATCTATACAGAATTACCGATATGGTAGAAAAACCTGCACCTGAAGATGCGCCCTCCAGTTTAGCCATAATCGGTCGGTATATTTTAACCCCTGATATCTTTGACATTATTCGTAATACCTCTCCTGGTAAAAATGGTGAAGTTCAAATTACAGATGCATTATTACAGCAAGCTAAAGATGGCTGTGTATTAGCCTATCGATTCAAAGGTAAACGCTTTGATTGTGGTAGTGTTGATGGTTATATTGCTGCAACTAATTATTGTTATGATCAGTTTTACCAAAAAAATAATGGTGGTTAGTGATTATTTCCTATCATTAAAATGTAATTAGAGAAGCTTAATTAGTCTACCCTAACACTGTATGGTTTTTCAGCAAATATACGGTAACTGACAGATTATTCTGATAATGGCTTTGTCAAGTGCTCGTGAGATGGTAGAATCAAATACTTGTCCCTAACGATAATGGTGAGAGTCTGTAGATGCCTTCTTATTTAGAGATAGTTGAACTGCCAGATGGTAATATTGCACTACAGCGTTCTGATGCTGATGAAAAGCCATTAGTGACAATATCATTTTCTGAAGAGGCTAAAGCCTTTTTACAGGATAATTATATTGAGGTGGCCAAAGCAATGTTGAGTGCTGGTATCCATATGGTGGGTATTATGGCTGAGACAACAACAGAAGAAGATGAAAGCAACCGGGTCATTCATTAAGGCCTGGTTATCACTTTATGAATATGCCGACGTTTGATAGTTTTGCGTTATCTGTTTAGTTTTTCAAAGCGTTGGTATTTGTTTTTGACTCGTTAGCGGGTCAACTCCCTTATCCCTCCTTGTTTCAATTCATGCCAATAACATAGTCATTACTAAATGACACACGGCAAACATGCTTTTGATAATGTAATAAGTTAGGCACTAATAAATTAGCTTTTTATTGTTTTATAATTCAGTGTGTTATTGCTTATTAGAGTGGATGGGTTGTGATATAATTCACAGTTATTTACCTGTTGTTGAGTGTTGGTTTGTGTGAATAAAGGGCATAATTGGTTTAATAGTCAAATTAAATAAAATATAAGTGAGTAAATAATAAGCTGTGTTTTGGATCTCAAAGGCAGCCTTAAAATGATACATTAATCAAAATAAATATGAGAAGTTGTTAAGTAAATTATAAAATAGCTTAATACTAAAAAAATTAATAAAGAAAAATTTAATATAAACAGAATATAGTTAAAGTGAATGGTTTGTCATTCGCTAAGAATATATACCCAAAGCGTAGGGTTTTAAGCATTCGCTAAGGGCATAATGAGATAAGAGTATAAAAAAGGAAATAGTGCACAGGAAGGTGGCCGTTAAAAAAATATAGTGACCATTAGGGGAAATATATGCGAATACCTTCTTCGAGTCATTCGTCTGTTGATTTGTCAAAAAATGTTGATAGTCAGGTAAGTAATACTGACCTTCAGAAAAAAAGCGACGATTTAGCGACTAATAAGTCACCCTTCAATATATCAGATAACCCTCAATTAGAGTCAATTAATTCATCTTTAAAAAGACTGCCTGTTTACGGTAATACAGGCATATTAGATGCTTATAATCAGGAAGGGCATCGAACTCATTTTCGAGTGAATAATAAAGGCCAGTTAGAGTATTGGCGCTCAGATGCTAAAAAGCATACTCCTTTTGGCCTAATTAAATTAAAAGCCAAATTTAAACCAGTGCAACAAGTATTTGCTGATGGTAAATGGCCAGTAAAAGGTAAGGTTGATGCGTTAATCCCTGGTGTAAATGGAGGCGCTTTGGCGCTCATTGAAGGCAAGTTATATCAGCTGTCTACGGATGGTTTTGCTAAGCCTTGGGATAAAGCCAATGTGTATGGTGACATTACTAATGCTTTTGTCCGTAATGACGCTGTTATTTTTGTGCTCAAAAACGGTACTATAGGACGGGGAGCCCCTGGTTCTGATAACCAGATCAGTCGTGTTGCATCTCCCAGCTTAGAACAACCATTACAAGCGGGTGACCAATTATTTATTGATAATAAAGGTGTCTGGTGGAAGTTTCAGGCAGGTGAGCTGGCCCGCCATAATCCCACCTCTCTGCAATGGCAAGCCGTTTCTCCTCAAACAGAAAGCATTAATCGTTACGATAGTGTTGTCATTTCTGAGTCTGGCCAGGTATTTGGCTTTTTTCAGGAAAATAATCAACCAGTACAAGAAGATGTAATTACTGGAAAACGTTTAGACCCTGCAATTAGCACTCAAACCGTTGATGGCACACTGCGTGATGCATTTACCTTTCATGCCACTGCGGACAATGGTCAGCAAATAACCTTAGGTGCTGGCTTAGATAAAAATGGTCAGCTGACGGGCTATATTGAAGCGCCAGGTAATGGCCAGGATAAACCTGCACAGCGATTGGCCGTTTTATTTCCAGATGGTAACCCCATAACAGGCATTCAACATCTGCGAGCTGGTAAGGATGGAACGCTTTATTTCGTGCGGGCTGGCAACGTATACAGTACATCAGTTGCTGAAGGCCAATGGACCCAGCCGCAAGAGGTATATAAACATACCAGCAATACCCAAGCATTAGATGTAGCCGTGGCACGTGACGGAAAAACAGCCATCTTATTGTCTAATGGCACTTTACTGGGCGCTGGTTTACCTGAGCCTTTAGCGGGTAATTATCCTGAAGGCCAATTATCACAACTTGCTTACGACAGTTCAGGTAGTTTATGGGCGATTACAGACCAAGGTGGTCTATTAAAGTTTGATCAGACCGGTAAAGTAGTGCTCTCTTCAAAGGTCGCAGCTGAGGCCTCTGGCACTGAAATTCCTGTATTTAAGCAATTATCCACGGCTGCAAAAGATGGCTTAATACGACTGATTGATAGCAATGGTAAAGGTTATTTTATTGGGTCAACGGTTCAAAGTGGTGAGTTGGCAAATGCCTTGGCAACGTCACAAAGACCCAATTTGCCAGGTAAAGGACAAGTGGTCCGAGTGCCAGGCGGAAAATGGACAGAAACCTTTTTAGGCTTATTACCCGGTGGACATACCGTATCAGGAAAAACGGATAAATTTGCCACTGTGCTATTTAAAGAAAAACTTAACCGAAGAATATTAAGCAGTATTCGTGAATATATGGCAGCCCATATCAAAACACCCGTGCAAAAAGGTGTAAAAGGGTTGTGGCGAAAAATTCAAAATGCTGTTCAAGCAGATGGACCTATGTTCAAGGAAGGTGGGTCAGGCAGTGTTTATCAGGAAATAAAACGAATTGTTGCCAACAATGCTAGCTTTCAAGGCAATAAAGTCACCTTACGTAATACGGATACGAGTTTTAAAACAGTTATTGATGAAAATGCAAAAATTGTTGCCGAAATTAAGCAACTTATTAATTACGACGAACTAACACGTCCTGAAAATGGCTCATTTTTAAATAAAGTAAAAGGAGAAGTTCAGCGGGTTAGAAAAGCGGAAGGTTTTGATGCCAATAACCTAATTTTTCAATTAGCTGAATCACCTGTTTTAGATCAGCAAACTCGTCAGTTTATGTATGAACTCCTGGATTTAGGGGTATTTGTTGACCGATCTGCACCTGGTGGCGTTTTACAAGCTAAATTATTGCAAAATGCAGATACTTTACGTCAACTGCATCAAGGGGAGACAGTCGATATTGCTGCTGCTCGCAATAGTGCTATCAGTAAAGCCTATGCGCAAGGTTTCCGTAGTTTGCCTGAAATGTATAACCTGGAAAAAGCAGTCAAAGGGTTAAGTGGCGACTTACAAAACCCTGATAGTGAATTATCAAAAGCCTGGCGAGAAGTGACTGGTGTAGCTAAATCGGCTGGCCAAGAGGCGTTAGTCGCGGCGATTAAAAATAAAATTGCGGCGCTACCAGTGGGTGAAAGTCTGACATTATCAAGGAGTCGTGGGGTAGAAGTCAGTTTAACTGGGAAAAGGGCAATTAGTAGAGATCTAAACCCTGCTTCTTTAACCCTTTATGCAGGGCCTAAAGGTCACTGGAAAATAGCGCCAAGCTTAACCATTAATAAAAAAGCAGACGGCAGCATAGGTATATCTATTTCGTATAGCCGCGATGCTGGAGCGGGGATTGGCGCTGAATTTATTGCGGGTACAGGTGTTGCCGGTGGTGTATCTGTTTCCGCGGTATTAGGTGCAGGCATTGTGGGCAATCAGGTTCGCTCTGCCACCTTTGGTACCACCGTTGGGAATCAAGATGATTTTATTACGAAATTAACCGGTGGCGATTTATCGTTAACGGATGTCCGCGCTATGTCCAATAGTGCAGGTACTGTTGCGAGAAAAAGTGTTGTAGGGGTATCTGCCAGTGCTTATGTCAATGGGGGTGTTAATGCACCAGCTTTAGCGGTACTTGAGGACACACCTGGAAGAACACAGTTTCTTTTTTCTGTAAAACCCGTGAGAGCTGAAGGAGCCGTTAATGGGAATTGGGCTTCAGGAGCTACCACTGGCGCTAATGGGGTAGAGGGTGCTCATAGCAGCAGTAGTCGTAGTGCTACCGTTGGCTATGGCATTATGCCTTTTTACTCCGGTGTGGTGTTTGGTCAGGAAGATGCTGACAAAGTCAGGCCATTAGAGCCTTATTATAAGAAAATACGTACCCTCACTGTATTATCCGATAGCTTGGCAATTAATTTGTCATTTGAGGCAGATACCGCATTAGGCAATGCCGCTCAGCGGGTGAAAGGGATAACGGTTTCAGAGTCTCTGGACCCTGGCGCATTGGCGGGTGGAAAATTACAAGAAGCAAAAACACGTTTAACTGGCTTAATTAATCGTAACCCTCAGGATAGTGAACTTCAAGCCTCTGTTGAAACCGTTTTAGAGGCAGCCAAACAAGGCAGTAGTCTTTCTATTAGTTATGAACTGACGACAGAAGGTGTACGTCAGTTTAACCAGGAAGGTAATGGCCAGCAGTGGTTAAAACGGCTTCATAATGAGTCGTTAACCAACCCAGCAGCTCATGGGGATTTAATCCGAATTAAATCGGTAAGTTTAAGTAAGTCTGCAAGCCATGGCACTTCGGGTGGTGCGGTGATTCTAGCGGGAGCCGTATCATCTGGTACGATCAACGAAAGTGTGTCACTAGGGACGGTGTCGTTTAAATACGACACTAGTCATAATCAGCCTTCATTAGATAAGCGTTCAGGTGCTTTATTTGTGGACTCTGTCAGTGGAGTCACACCGGGTGTTAATCCTGGTGGAAAAATCCCTGCCCATGTTGAGGCATTTGCTAACCAAATCAGTCAGTCAGGTCGCTGGAATTATGCCGGTGCAGATGTAGCTCCCTTAGCGATTGCTAAGGCATTGGGGGTGACCTTTGATCTTGAGCATACACGCAATGTAGTAGATACGCTGCACGGTGGTCGTAACCTGCGTGGCAAGTTGATTCATTCAAGACCTACCAATATGATAGATAGTGACCATTACTTGGTGCGAGGTCGAAATGGTCGGGTTTATTCGATGCCCGCAGATGGTGACTGTTTATTCCATGCCATTAATTTTCTGCAAAATCCAGGTGATTACCAGATTAGTGCAGATAAACCCTTAATTGGCCAGATTCAGCTGGTTGCAAAGCCTGAAGCAACTGAGCGTATTCAATTGATGCGTAATCAAGTGGCCGATTGGGTCAGAGCGAACCCTGGGGCATTAAGTGACCTGATTCAATCTGATATTGTTGCTTCATTAGGTGATTTGAGAGGCAGTGGCAGTTCGCCAACGGCCCAGCAATACGACAGATTTAGTCAAAGTTTAGAGGTGGCTGATCAAACGATAAAAGCTGATGACAGTGCTGCTAATAATCAAAAAGTACGGGATATTGATAATGCTCGATTAATTCAATATACCTTTGACCAGTCAAAAAGGATGCTTTCCGTGGGAAAGCAGCATGGCTTAAGTGTTGAGCTATCCCCAGCTGTTAATAAAAAGCAAAACACTTTGCTGGCTGATGTATTATCTATGGCCAATGCTTTACATCAAGAGGGAGATGTTAAAGGGTTGTTAGCCAGCAAAAGCCAAAGTCGATTTGTTAGTGAATTAATCAAACAAAATAAGAACAGTGCCGTCGAAACGGCGGCTTATCAACGTTACAGCGAAGCACAATCAGACATTGTTCAGGCAGCTAAGATCAACAAGGACTATCGTGTCAATCTGGGTGAGTTTGGTGTAGCCGCTATTGCAGAAAAAGCCACGGCAGGTGGTGATCAGTCTTTGATTTTTCGTTCTGGCCGGCATCGGTATTTAGTAGCAAATAATAAGGGGAAATTATCCTTTTACGATCCAGCGGTGGGTTGGGTCAGTGGTTTTAAAAATAAAGCGGATGTAGTGAGCTTTTTAAACCAGTACTTTTCTGATTCGGCACAATTGAACTTGGGAATTAATCCTAATCAGTTTCAAGTGCAGTTGATTCAAGATAATTTTTATCAAGATGCCAGGATTGCTCAGGCAACCCAGCAATTACAGCAGTCACTTCCCGTTGAACTAGAAAGACTCTCTAATCAAGACCTCCAGCAAGGGCTACTCAAAGTAAATGGTCAGCAAGTGAGCCGTACTCAGCTTTGGTTATTAGGTGCCCAAATTAATGGCCAACCTATCGCTGCTGATCGGTTGGTGAATGGGGGGGTAGCTAATCTTAAATTTAACAGTGAGGTATTACAGCAGTTTCTAAGTACTGCCCCTCAAGCTGACTTTGCAGAAGGAGCGAAAATCCTCAAAACATTGGCTCAGCTACAGGATCGGCCGGTTGCTGCATTAATTGATGGAGATCTCTCAAGCCGGCTACAAACGGTCGTTGATAACATTGATAAAGCACCATCAGCATTAACCGATAGCCAGGTCCAAACACTGCAAAATAAGCTAAACGGTAATACGACGCGGGTTAGTGTAAAAGGGATTGCGTCTCAGGTACCAGGTGTCGGGTTGCAAGCGTGGGGGATTTATTCTGGTATTAAGGCCGCAGATGCAGCATTTGAAAAAGGTGATATTCAAGAAGGAGTCATTCAAACTGGTAGTGTATTAGCCAATATTGCCTCTATTCCTGCCGAAATAGCCTTAAATCGTAGTCTTCCTAAATTAAGTCAACGATTAATTGCCCGCTCGGTTAGCAGTAGCAGCCGACTGGCAACCTCATCGGCCAGTCGCTTAGGCCAGGCTTTGGGTCGTAGTGGTGGTGCATTGGCAGCCTTAATTACATTGCCATTTGATATTTATACTGCAGCTAAAGCCTTTTCTGATGCTCAAGGGGAAGGGTTAACTGATAAGCAACGACAGGATTTGTATGTGCAGGGGGGCTTTGCTGTCGCGGGAGCTGTGACTGCATTAAGTCTGGGAGTTGCCGCTATTTTTACAGGTAGTGCTGCGTTGGGCCCTATTGGTTTAGGTATTAGTGTAGGGCTGATAGTCGGTGCACAAATTTATTCGGCTGTACGACAGGTGGAAGATGCTTGGGAATATGTACCGGAGCTAGATGATTGGCGCCATCGTTTACGTCAAGGCTGGCTGGCTTTTTGGGGCCAGGATATGGATGAATGGGTGACCGATGCCTTTAAAGCTAATAAAACCCAGCATGATGTGATTGAACAAACTCGCCAGCGTTCCGCAGAATTACTCCAAGGTGAACTAGGTAATGTTGTAGACACTATAGTTTATGGAGATATTGATGTAGCGATTGAAGATGTGAAGGTATATCACTACGAAGGTGGCTATGAAACGGTTCGAGAACCAAAAGTGAATGGCGCTGATGATGTTATTTTTGCACAAAATGGTTTGCAAGGTATAAAAAATGCAGTTTCTGCCAATATAGATCCTGAAAAAGCCGTTTTGTTTAATATTGGTGGTGGTAGTGACACGGTTTTTGGTGTAACAAATAAAAAGAATGAGTTTATTTTTGGTAAAGGAGCGAAAAACCTGAAAGGTGGAAATTTGAATGATAACTTTATGTTTTCAGTCGATTTCTCCGATATGGAAAACTTTTATAATAATTTGGATAATTATAAGGATAGAATTTTCTTCGAAATTGATGGGCAAGGAGGTGATAATACTTTAACCATTAATGCCCAAACCTACCGAAAATACACTCACACAGAACAGGCTTACTCAGGTTTTATTATTGATTTGGAGCAAGGTAAAGTTTGGTTAAAAAACACTGGAAAAACCGGTGATGAGGCCAAAGGTCCACAAATAGGAGAGTTGAAAAATATTCAGCATACACTGGGCTCTGGATCAGATGGAGATGCGACCAGCTCAGGTTCTGATTATATTATTGGTACAAACGACAGTAACCGTATTTTAGCCAACAAAGGTGACCAGGTATTTGCCAAGGGTGGTAATGATGTCATTACCTTGTCTGATTATGCAAAAGTCGATGGGGGTGATGGTCAGGATATTTACCTGATAAAACGAGATGCCCGTGATGTTCACATTACTGAAAATGGCCAAGATGCTTCTGTTGTACGGTTAGAATTTGCGTTGGACGAAATTGCTGATTGGCAGTTGGTTAATAAAAATATTGTTATTCGACTAAAAGAGGCTGGCACAGTGACAGTCCATGATATTTATACTGAATACAATAATCAGTGGCAGCTAAAAAATAATCAAATCAGCTTCCAATCCCATGATGGCTTCATGTTGATGCCTAACTTACCAGCACAACGTCAAGCATTAGCCGTTGATCAAGCAGAATCTATTCAGCTACATACCCGCTACTTGAAAGCAGGGGATAGAACCTATTTCAATCAGCAAACCGGGGTGACGATAGACCTTAATGACAATCGGATTGATGGCAACAATCAAGGGGGTGTCTATCAGCAGGATGAGTTTGAAAAGTTGGATAAAACGCAGTTAATTGTTTTACAAGGAGATGATGATCACCAAAATGCACCAGCAGGCGCTCGATATTTTATTGAACGTGGTGCTGGAGAAAACGTTATTAAGCCACAAGCCCAAGATCGCAAGAACCCCGTAACTAATAAGGTATTCTTAGACTATGATGCTACTGAAATAACGGCTATTGAAACTCGCTATCGTAATGAAACCTATAGTGCAGGTTATCGCCGCAAAGATTACAGTTTGGTTGTTTCATTGAGTGATGGGCGTCAAGTTATCTTGGAAAATATTATTGATACGACACTTCATGTGTATGATGCGCTTGCTAGAGGTGGGGAAACGCTTCGGGACTTTGTACTGGTGACACGTGATGGTATTGAGTATTCATTGAAGGATTATGGTGGATCAAAAACGCTTGCAACTGAAAGTCATTATCATGGTAAAAATAATAATGGTACTTTCTTAGTTGATACACATAAAACGCTCAACCAAAAAGACTATAAATTATCAGACTGGCAGTGGGGTGAGGGTAAAAAGTTAGACGCCCGTTATCAATTATCCGCAGAAGGAACGGCTTATGCTGATACCCTGATTGGCAATGAACAAGCTAATGTTCTACGAGGCTACGGTGGTGATGACTTGATGCAAGGCAATGATGGTCATGATACCTATGTGATTGGTGCCTTCGAGGGAACAGTGACGATTAATAACCAGGCAACGGATAATAAAATCGATAACCTGGTCATCGGGGCTGGGTTTAATGATATTACCAGCCGTCGTGATGGTATGAATCTAGTATTAAATGCACGGCTGCCTAGACCCACTGAAGTGGGAGGCGTGGATTATATTAATCGGCAAGTAGTGATTGAAAACTACTTTGTCAGTGATACTTTCCGTCATCTGAGTATTGTATCTAATGAAGGATTACAACAAGAACTGGTAGTTGATGAGCTAGGTAATATTAGTCGTATTATTGGAGCTAAAGCATTAACACCTCAGCAACAACAGTTGTTGGAAACAGACGCCATTGATGAAAGGTTACTAAATCGTCAAGCCTCCGAGTTAAGTGTAGCTGAAAAAATAGATTACAGTAGCCATCAACAAGCACTGAATGTTTTATTAGACAGCAATGGTTTTGTATCAGATCGCTTTAGAGGCACTGCATTTGATGATGTGGTGAGTTTGACCAGTGTAGGTAAATTTGGTGAGCTGATTTTGGAGTATAACCCGTTTAAAGTGATACCTAATATTGATTTAGGCGCGGGCAATAATACCCTTGATTTAAGCCAACTAGCTGCTAGCCATATTGATGCGCAATTGATCTATGGTTCTAGTATTTATGTTTATGATGACAGCCAGGATCAGCCACAGGAAATTCGGATTAACAATATTGCCAATATCATAGGTACAGCAGGGAATGATAAGTTAACAGGCTATAATGGTGGTAATAAGCTGTTAGGTGGTGCTGGTGACGACATCATTGATGGGAAGGAAGGCGCAAATACCCTAGTCGGTGGCAAAGGTAACGACCAGATATATAGTGGCTCTGATCAAGATAAAATTATTTACCGGAAAGGAGATGGCCGTGACACTATCAATGGGAATACTGTCAATGATGTGTTGTTACTAAAAGACATCAGCTTATATGACCTGCATTTTTCGTTAACGGATAAAAATACCTTATTAATTTCTTTTAAAGGTCAGCCTAATGATCAAATTGAAATTGTCCGCTGGCAAGCAAGTTATCATTTTAATTTGGTGGCTCAAGATGGGATAATCGATAAACGCAGTATTGATCAATTAATACCTGCTTTAGCTTCCATTAATCCTAATGATTGGGCAAATGGCTCGGCTAGCTTAAATCATTCTCAACAAACCCAACTAGCGAATAGCTGGACAGTCACTGCAGCGGAATTAAAGGGTGACGATAATCAACTATCAGTACTTATTGGGCGTCAAGGAGATGACCAGTTAACGGCTGGATTGGCCGGTAGCATTGTTCGAGGAGGAGACGGCAATGATACGTTAATAGATAATATGGGTAATGATTTATTAAATGGTGAGAAAGGTAATGACATTATTAAATTTATCGCAGCAGGTGAGGATATAGCCAGCGGTGGTGAGGGTAGTGACACTTATCAAGTAAGTACTAGTAGTCGTGGTTTAAAAATTATTGATAATCAGGCCAATAGTGGTGATGACATTTTGGTGCTCGATCAGGTTGATTCCTTTGAAAATCTGCAGTTAGCTCGGCAAGGACAGGACTTACATTTACTGGTAAAAAGCAAAGAAGGACAACTGGAGTTAACCAATACAACAGAAGTTGTGGTTAAGAATTTTTATCTGTCTGATGCTTATCAACACTTATCGTTGATTTTAGCGGATGGTAATGAAGTTTTGGCTACTGATTTAGCTGGTATGGCTAATCTGGCACCGCCCAGAAGCGAACTGACTTCCATTCATTTGACTGCTGAAAGTAACAGTCTTAAAACTGACTACCGTCATCATCAAGGCCTTGTATCAACGATGTTAGATAATCAACTGTCAGATCAAACGGCTTTCTATGGCAGTGATTATAGTGATACCCTCAAGGTACAACGGTTTGGAGAAATTAGTACCATCGACTTAGGTAAAGGGGTTAACACAATCGATTTAAGCCAACAAACAGCACCAGTTTCTGTTGATTTAAATGGACAAGCCGGTAGGACAGCAGCAACCTTACATACCGAAGAATCAGGCAAGCAAGCCAATATAACCCTTAAAGGTGTACAACATGTAGTCGGTAGTGCGACGGCAACAAATGCCTTGGTTGGCAATAGCCAGCGCAATATTTTAATTGGTGGTCACCAAGCAGATCAGCTGTTTGCCGTGGCGGGTGAAAACACTCTGGAGGCAGGTAAGGGCAATGATACCATTGTGAGTGGTAGTGGCAAGGATACCATTATTTTTAACTCAGGAGATGGGCGAGATAGCCTTTCAGGCAATACTACGGGCGATGCGTTAGTGTTGAAAAACATTAGCCTGCATGACGTTCACTTTAGTTTACAAGATAATAATCAATTGAATATTAGTTTCAAAGGTTCAACACAGGATAAAGTGATCGTAAAACAATGGAACAATAACCAAGCATTTAATGTGGTGACCGATAATGGAGTGATTGATAAGTCAGGAATTGAACAGTTGATCCAGGCGCTGTCAGGCTTTACAGAAACCCAATGGTCTCAAGGAGGAGGGGTGTTGAATAATATTAAAGAGCAAATAACCAGTAGTTGGGTGATTACCCAATCGTAAACAACAAAATTCATACTCAATCAGAACCTGATATACCCTTCATAACGGATATATCAGGTTTTTTTTTTTGCCTTTTCTATAGCGATACTATTTTATAGGGTAATTCTATACATTAGTCGTAAGGGTAGAGAATCCTAGTTGTTAAATGAGTTTTCCTATTGTTAAATGATGACTTACTTGATAAGGGTTGTGAATTTACTAACAATAATATTGAAATAAAAATAACTAGAATTTGTCACTTTGTTATTGATTGAATATTATTGGATACGTCTTTGGCTTAAAAAATAAGCTTGGTCATTGAGCAAAAAAAGAAGAGCCTATTAATAAACAATAATATAAGGATGCGTAAATGAGGGATCAGCGATTATTTGTTTTGACTCTTCTATTGTTCACGTTGAACAGTTGGTCTGTGGAGCTTGTTAAGCCACTCGATGCTAGCCAAATAAAGGTTGCCAATAACCAGTTACACTTTGTCCATCAATCATTCTCAAAACCAGAAAATGATGAGCAGTCCGATTATTTACTAGAAAATACCATAATATTAAAACAAGTTGAAAAAGCAGCTAAAATAGAAGATAAAGGATATGAAAAATATCAACAGCTATATCAGGGCGTGGAAGTTGAAGGGGCTGGCTTAATATTGACACGAGATTCTCAAAGTCAGCTGGATAAAATTTTTTATCAGAATTTATACCAGGGAATTGTCAGTGATATTAATAGTGTTACGCCACCTGTAGCGTTTTCTATAGCAAAGGTAAAACCTTGGTTGATCGATAATTTTTTGAATGGCAAACAAGCCTTGAGTGACTGGCAGTTAAGTGACTATGCTGTTAAGCCCGCTATTTATATTGATCAACAATTTTGCGTTGACCACTTATGATAATTATTTTATCAACTAAATACTCTTCGCGAATGATTAGAAATAATTCATGATGGGTATATGAAGTAGTTGGCTATTTTCTGACTACTTCATATTTCTGGCTGAAATATGATAAAAACAAAAAACGGCGAGTGCTGTGTAGAATATGCTTTAACCCGTTGGCTTGTTGTGCTGCTATGTTTTTCGTCAGTGAATGCATTGGGCGCTGAATATATAGCAGATAATGCTCAGCTAAGCTGGCTAGGTCTGGGGTTGGATAGCCGCAGTGGCTTTAACAAGCAAGCATGTGTTAAAGGTTCCTGGAAAAAAACTGGAGATACTCGTGTTGAATTGCAATATTTAGGCTCTCGTCATACTAGAGATGCTATGGAGCAGGTATTTGGTAAGATTAAAGGAGGCGTCAATGTGGTGATATTTTCAGGCTCTGTCAGTGTCTCAATGACATCACGTATTTCGGAAAACCAAACTACTGCAGCATCAACAATTAAATTGACCTATAACGGACCTAATTATACCCTGGAAAATCGAACGTTAACCCCGCTAGGGCAAACCATGACCAAGGCTGATCCTGCGACTGTACTAGGTCATTGCGGTGATGAGTTTATCTATCATATGGACACTGGGGGAGAAGTGTATGTCACTGCAAAGCTGCACTTTAGATCGAAAGAAGCTTATAAGAAGTTTGTGACTAAAGTAAAAGTCAGGGTGTTATTTGTTAAAAAAACGAAGACCTATACCAAAGAGTGGTATCACTATGCAGAAGATGCCGTATATAGTATTAATGTAGTCACTAACGGTGGGGAAACACCTAAGTTAAAACGTATACTTAAAGAAAATCCTCGCTATTGTAAAACCGCCGATATTGATGATTGCTTCAATACAGCCAGTTTACTGTTTGAGTACTTATTTGGTGATAATGGTTACCATCAGGACTTAACCGCAACTGCATTGAAAGTGTTGTCGTTTGATACACAACGTTACGATGACTCAGGCCATTTTGCCCTTAACCCTAAAGTCGCGCCTTATATTGATCCAGGCTTTAAAATCCAGGAAGAAAAAATAAAAATCAAGTTAATTGAAAATAATGGTTATCAGCAATCGCTTCAGGCATTTTATGCCGTAGCGGACGGTAGCGAACATAAACAGTACTATGAAAATGAATTAACAAAAGTTCAACATAATTTGACAACGTTAAATAAAGCCGCTACGGCGTGTCAGGTCGAAGCTCACTTTGTCGAATGTAAGGGGGTAGTTGATCAAGCGATGAATAGTTTATATAACATATCTATTAAAAACGCTTCGCTGTGAGTATATACCATTTTATATTGGGTGATGCAGTATAATAGCAATTGGTATTGCTATTTTTTATCTACCACATTAATTTAACTGGATAAATGAACTGAATAATATCAATGGAGTTGTTTGTTAATAGCAATTTTTATTTTCAATAACCCTTCATTACGACCATACTGTTATTTATTGCACGGATTTGTTGTTTACAAGCACTGTCCTTAAATAATTAAGCCGGTCAGCTTACCGTTTAAGCAGAAAGTGCGTGTTTCTGATGGAGGGGATGATGTTCCATAGGAAACCTTACCAATATCAGTATGTAAAGCAGCCAGTGCTTATACTGGTAGGTACTATTATTACCTTTCCTTTGAGTAGTTACAGTGGTCCTTTAAACCTGGCACAAGACGCACTAGAAATTGCACCGGGTGCCGAACCTAATATCGTTATTTTGTTTGATGACTCAGGCAGTATGGACTGGGAAGCGACGATGGCCTCCGGGGTGTTAGTGGCTAACCAACCAGACGGCAAAAATATAGGGTCTGCAGGTGGCATTACCCATCAGTCTGGTTGTGGTACACCTTACTATTATGGCGTACATTTCAAGTCAAATACTTATAACCGGTGGTGGGGGAAATGTGCTGTTGCGGCAACTAATACCTGGCGTTTTAGAAACAGTCAGTTTAATAAACTGTATTATGATCCGACTAAAATCTATAAACCCTGGCCAGGGGTAGATAAAAATGGCAAGGTTTTTGGTGATATTGATGTCAGAAATGCACCTGATAATCCTTACAGCCCTGCTGAATTTGTTGATTTAACCCGTGGGGACGAGATTTTAAGAAGCACTTGGGGCTCTCGAGATAATAATAAAGAAGGATTTGCCTACTATACCTGGAAAGATGATGGCGATGGTATTTTTGAAAATGGTGAACAAACAAAAGTCAGGGTAAAGAACCTCAGTAAAAAAGAACAAACGAATTTTGCTAATTGGTTTGCTTACTATCGTTCCAGGGATTTAGTCGCTAAAGGGGCATTAGGTTTTGTTATTGAAGGGTTATCTAATGCTCGTGTCGGTTTTACTTCTATTAATACGACAGCGAATAACTTTCCTGTTGCCTCGTTAAATGCGTCTGTATTATCGGGTAATAAAAAGAAATTGCTGGATAAAATCTATGGTACACCGATTCCCGCAAATGGAACTCCATTGAGACGTAATTTAAGGGATGTCGGAAGATATTTTGAATGTGTATCGGGTAATCGCTTTAATGCAAGTGGATCAAGTTGTCCAATCCAACCAATGCCCATAGGTACCTGCCAGCAGAATTATGCCATGTTGATGACTGATGGTTATTATAATGGCGGCTCTCCTGGGGTAGGGAATCAGGATAGAGACACTACCAATAACCTCTTTGATGGTGGTGCTTTTGCTGATAGTCAGCATAATACCCTGGCTGATGTGGCCATGTACTATTACAAGCGAGATCTCTCTAGACTGCCCAATAGTGTCCCCATTACGAAATACGATAAACAGCGTTCGCTAACGTTGTTAAGTGATGAAGATAGCCTGCATCAACATATGGCTACTTTTACCATTGGTTTTGGCTTAAAAGGAACGGTGGCAACATTCCCAACTGATCCCAAAGTGGCATTTAATTGGCCAAATCCATTTGCCAGTGATTTTGCTAAGGTTGATGACTTGCTACATGCCGCTTATAACGGTCGTGGGGAATATTTAAGTGCAGAAGACCCCGAACGTCTGGTAGATGGATTACAGGAAATTTTTCGGCGAATTAAATCCGATTCAGGTGCAGCCAGTGCCGTAGCGTTTAATACCCAAAGCATTAAAGCTAATGCATTTGCTTTTAGAGCATTATTTAATCCCAAGCAAAATAATGGCGATGTGCTTGCGCATCCTGTGGATGCTAAAACCGGTGAGGTAGATACAGCAACCGTCGTCTGGTCGGCTACGAAAAAGCTGGATGAAAAACTGGCCGGTAATAATGTTAATAATCGTAATATTATTACTTACCGGATTAATACTGATGGTACTAAAGTAGGTGTTCCCTTTAACTATGATAGTAACCTGAATCAAACTCAGCGGACCAGTTTAGATAATCCAGTTCCATTTGCCTTACCCAATAATTATGGGGACAACGACGGCAAGATAGGCGATGAACGACTTTTCTACTTAAGAGGGGATCAGACCCACGAAGGCATTAATTATGATAAGGGACAGTTTCGTGAACGGTTATCCAGTCAAGGTCGCTTTGGGGATATTATTCATTCAACACCTACCTATGTAGGAGCCCCGGCTTTTTCTGGACGCGATAATAGCCCTTATCCAACCGCTTCACCTTATTCAAGCTTTGCTAAAGCGAACTCTTCTAGGCGACCCATGTTGTATGTGGGGGCTAATGATGGGATGTTACATGGGCTTAATGCATCAACCGGCGAAGAGGTGTTTGCTTATGTGCCGAATATTTTATTTCCAGAATTATATAAACTCACTTCCCCAGACTATGTGCATCAAATGTATGTTGATGAAAAAGCCAGTGTGAATGATGCTTTTTATGGAGGAAGCTGGCATACCATTTTAATCGGTGCGTTAGGTGCGGGTGGCAGGGGGTATTTTGCTTTGGATGTAACCACCCCCACAGCATTTGATACGGAAGCTGGTGCTGCAACCAAAGTATTATGGGAGTTTACGGCAACTGATGATAATGACTTAGGTTTTACTTATAGCCGGCCCATTATCACCATGACTAACGCTACATCTGGTGGTGAGCAATTGTGGTTGGCTATTTTTGGTAATGGCTACAATAGTACCAGTGCTAATGGTAATGCTATCTTGTTTCTCAATAAATTAACTGGGCATGGCACCGATGGCCAATGGAACTTAGGGACTGATTATTACAAAATAGACACCGGCAAAGGAAAAGCATCCAGCGTTGATCGTCTTACCCCTAATGGCATTGGTTTACCTCGGGCGGTAGATCTTGATGGTAATGGTACGGTTGATTATGTATATGCTGGCGATTTACAAGGGAATCTGTGGCGCTTTGATTTAACTGGAAGCAGTATTAGCTCATGGAAAGGAACCATTATCTTTACCGCTAAGGATAAACAAGGTAATCCTCAGCCTATTGTTAACCAGCCGATTGCGGTGCGAAATACAAGTCAAACGGGTATTGTCGTTGTGATTGGCACCGGCACCTGGATGACTCGCGATGATATTGGCTCAACCGAAATTCAAAGCATGTACGGCATTTGGGATGACTTTGAGAAAAAAGGTTATCCTGTCAGTGAAAATGATCTGATTGAGCAGAAGTTTACCAATACCACTGAAAAAATCAGTGGTTTTACAACACGTAGTTTAAGTGATAACCCCGTTAATTATTCAAGAGATAATAAAGTGAGAGGTTGGAAACTGCACTTTAATGCTAATTCAGCTGCAACGGGGACAATTGAATTTCCTGGTGAGCGTGCAGTAAGAAAATTATTTTTAATTGGCAATAGCCTGATAACGACGACAGTTATTCCTAATCCAGCATTGGCCTGTGCCACATTACCGGGTGGTTTTCTGATAGGACTTGATCCATTAACGGGAGGTCGTTCTAAAACAGCTCCTTTATTTGATTTAAATAATGATGGAGAGTTTGATGAGAAGGATAAACTGGCGAATGGTACCGCTGTTTCAGGTATACGGCTAGCGGGTATTCCGACGGATCCTGCTTTTATTGGTAACCGTATCGTGATTCAGGAGCATACAGGTAATGTCACTGATTTTGGTACAAATCTGGAGGGCTTGAATACTGGCCGGCTATCTTGGCAACAGTTAACGTCTGATTAATTGCTAGTGGCGCATGTGTCAATCGATTCGCATGCGCCAGAACTCTGCTTTGCTTGGTTATATTTACCAATTATGTGTTTCGTTTGAGGCGTTATGATCACTGCGCATTTTGTCAAACACATAAATTTCCTTACCATGCTCATCTATCTCAACCTGGCCGGCACCCTTGGCACATAGGTATTGCAAAATGACAGTGACTTCTTCAATGGTCATAGTATGGCTGGAGGCCAGTTCAAACGCTGTTACTCGATAGTTGCGCTCCTTAATCATATTAAGGATTATCCGTTCATTATGCTCTTGTTGTGCCGCTTTGGTTTTAGTGTGCGTTTTCCAACTGAATGCGGCACCACCTGCAATCATACCACTGCCCAATAACAGCATGGGGATACTGGTATAGCCTAGTAATGAAATAAGCCCCCCCATAGAAGCAACCCCATAGCCTAAGTAAGGATGCTTCGGGAGAGGGGTAGGGGTATTGTCAACGACTGTCGTAGGTATGGGCGTTTGAGTGGATGGTGTGGTTGATCGATTACTCGTTGGCTGTTGGGCGACAGAAGCTGTACTTCTTTGTTTTGGGGCTGCAAAACCGTACTTTTCACCAATTTTCTTAATCCCTTCGGCATAACCCTGGCCCATACCCCGTACTCGCCATTCGCCCTGGTGACGATAAATCTCAAACAAAATAGCACTGTTATAATTTTTAGCGGCGGTTTCAAAGATAAACTTACAGACAGGCTGGCCAGTGACTGCACTGACTAAGCGAGTTTCTACATAATCGACACTGGAAAAGCGCTTGGTTTCTGGGCTGCGGGTAACCAGTAATTCTAGCTTGGCAATGTCATTAGGTATTTGCTCTAGATGAATTTCCCCTTTGGCTTTAGTAAGAATTACCCCATCACCACGAAGAACAGGGTTAGCTGTGTATAGAAAGTCTTTAATATTTTTAACCTGACTTTCAACATTGACAGCTACTACGTTTAACTCAATATCATCTAACCCAGGCACACTGCGTGCCTGCCATAACAAGTGTTTACAATGGGAAAAGTGCTCAGAAAGGGATAGGTTTTCACCTGGTGCAAGCTCAGCTCCCTCAGCAAGAGAAATTCCATCATCGGCTTGGAGCGGTTGGGGAAGGCTAAATTGATACTGCTCAGCTACTGCACTTAGGTCGCTCGGTGACTCAAAGCCAATAAAGCGAAGCTTCCATTGGCCCTTATGGCGATAGACTTCTAATAAAGTTAACGACTTTGTTTCGGGGGAGCAGCTAGGAATATTAATACGAGCCGCCTGACCACTATTTACCCTGACCTGGATATTGCTGACCTGAGAAAAGTTATAGCGACTATTAACAGGCAGAGCTAACACAATATAAAACCGCTCGTAGGGGGTGGCGAGCACAGGTAGGGTTAACTCAAACAGTTTACCTTGTGTGTGCCGGGTAATCAGGTCGGTGATGACAGCATTGTCCCCCCATAAAAAGTGGCCAGGTGTCGTAAGCTGTTTATTTTCGTCTACTGCTAAACCATAGGCTTCTAAACCCAGATCGGCTGTTAAACTGCGCCAGCCAATATCAATCCGTAATGGTTGTTTTGAATCTAACGAAATATTTTGGCCCCTAATTAACTCCATAGTGCTTATTTATACCCCGAGTGCTGTATCCTAACAATAAGTGACATGTAGAGTGTTCTCAGAGTTTACTTCGCTAGTGGAGGTGTCGCAAACCTAAAACCACATGCGCACACCAACAACCAAGTTTACATCATCCGTTTCCTCCCCTTCTTCTCTGGCAAAGTCAGCCGTTTTGCCATATTTTCTCCACCAATTAATACCAATATAAGGGGCAAACTCTCGCCTGATTTCATAGCGTAATCTCAGGCTAAATTCTGCTTCCGATAGACCAGATCCTACCCCAACGGCTTCATCATTTTTACTAAATGCACTTATCTCAATTTCTGGGGTAAGCACTAAGTGCTGGGTAAATAACACTTCATATTCAGCTTCCAGTCGCAGTTCGATTTGGCCATGCTCACCTAAAAATAAAAAAGGCTCCGTTTCAAAATAGTAGGGTGCTAACCCTTGAAAACCAAGCGCTAACCAATGGCGCTCGGGGCCAGATTCTAAATCACTACGCCAGCCCGCTTGAAAATCCCAGAATGGCGCCACTGCTCGGCTGTATAATAATTGCAGTTCAGACTCTTCAGTGTTGCCATCGGTATATTCACCTTCTGATTTTAACCAGAGTTTATGTAAGTCTTTGCCTACCCAGGCTTGAGTATCCCAAGCGATCGGATTATCACCTTCAGCTTCACGCCATTCCAGTTGGTTGACCATAATTTTGGTTAATAATGGGTCATCTTCAGCGGCTGCTAAAACCTGTTCACTAATAAATAAACCGAAGCCTATACTTATTAATAAGCCGTATTTAATTGCTGTATTCATAACGTCTAGCTCACTCGCACTTCTCGCATCATACCGGGCATGTGGTACAGTAAATGACAATGGTATGCCCAGCGGCCTTTGGCATCCGCAGTGACCAAATAACTGATTTTAGAACCAGGCTGAACTAATACGGTATGTTTACGAGGGATATTGTTGGCATCGCCTGTTTCTAGCTCACTCCACATGCCGTGTAAGTGAATCGGGTGAGTCATCATGGTGTCATTAACCAAGGTGATGCGTAGGCGTTCACCATATGTCAGTCGTAATGGTTCAGCATCGGCAAACTTAATCCCATTCACTGACCACATATAACGGTTCATATTGCCAGTTAAATGGAGTTCAACTTCTCGGCTTGGCTCACGATGATCATAAGTAGGATACAGATTATGTATGTCTGCATAGGTGAGCACTTTACGCCCATACAAGCGTTGATGATCTCTTAACCCAATACCAGGATCATTAAGTCCACTTTGTGGCATTTCTGCACGCATATCCACATGGGGGCCAAATTCAGTAGGTGCGTGTTTGATTTCATTATTACTGCCAAGTCCTGCTTTACCTAGTGGTTGTTGATGACCTTGATGCTGGCTGTGATCCATACCACCTGTGTTGTGTTTCATCATCTGATGTTGGCTATGGTCTATTTCACCAGTATGCGATGGTGTTATTTGGTGTTGACTATGATCCATGCTATTAGTGCCATGATCCATACCATGCCCGCCATGTGCCATACCCATCTCTTGGTGGCCTAACAAAGGGGCTGGTTCCATCGCTGGAATAATCGCTGGTAAGGCTGGGTTGGGGGTGAGAGTACCGCTGGCATAACCGGTTCTATCAATGCTTTGGGCAAACAGTGTGTAAGCGCTATTAGCATTTGGCTCAACAACGACATCGTAGGTTTCTGCGACACCTATTCGAAATTCGTCGACTGTAATAGGCTCGATATTTTGCCCGTCAGCCGCGACTATTTTCATTTTTAAGCCAGGAATACGCACATCAAAAATGGTCATGGCTGCGCCATTAATAAAGCGCAGCCGTACTTTTTCGCCTTTTTTAAATAAAGCAAACCAATTATCTTCGGGAGTAAAACCATTCATTAAAAAGGTATAGGTATAACCGGTTACGTCGGAAAGATCGGTTTCACTCATGCGCATCTGGTTCCACATGGCCCGTTCATTCCAGGTTTGAGTCACTCCTTTGGTTTTAATATCTCGCCATAAATCACTTACCGTACGTTCACGAAAATTATAGTAATGACTCATTTTTTTTAATTTGGCGTAAATAGTTTCAGGGGCCTCATCTGACCAGTCTGAAAGCATCACAACATAATCACGGTCAGCGTTTACTGGATCTGGCTCCTTTGGCTCAATCACAATAGCGCCATACATCCCGGTTTGCTCTTGAAAACCAGAGTGACTGTGATACCAGTAAGTACCACTTTGGTTAACGGTAAATTGATAAGTAAAGGTTTCACCTGGTTTAATACCGGCAAAACTTAAGCCGGGTACTCCATCCATATCGGTGGGCAAAATAATTCCATGCCAATGAATAGAACTATCATGAGCCAACTGGTTAGTCACATTTAAGGTAATTCGATCACCTTCTCGCCATCGCAATATAGGAGCTGGAATGGTGCCATTAATCGTGGTTGCCTGGCGTTCCCTACCGGTAAAATTCATCGGTTGATAACTAATATTCAAGGTAAACTGTTTGCCTGAAAGTACTTGTGGTACCTGTCGTTTAACCGTATGGGATGCAGTCAAAATGGGTGATGCACCTAAACTACAAAGTAAACTACCCGCTGTAATGCCAGTGACAAACTGTCGGCGAGAGATGAGTGGATGAGTGAGCTTGTAAGTTGTCATTCGATATTTCCCTCACCAATTTTGTTCTTTCACTATTTATTATTTTGAGCTTGTTATTATTGTAATTGTTCACATACAAAAGTAGTGCAATTTCTTTCATTCAAGGTAGCCTACCTCATTTGACTAGCATTTATATAGGGTTATTATAAAACAGCATTAAAAATAACTATTTTTCCTCTACACTAAAAATACTATTAATTAATTTATTGGACGACTTGACCTTCTAGTAGGGGGAAGGTCTATGATAGGCAACTATTCTGGAAGCAGGGCTATAGACTAGCCCGTTTTTTCAGCCTAAATGCTTAGTAAAGCAGTGCATAATGATGTTAAACAAACTACGACAACAGAGAAGTCATATAGCCTTAGCTTTATTAGCGATGTGGGTTATGTTGCATCTTGTTGGCTGTTTAACGGTATGGGTTTCTGCTGCTGATACTCATGCAATGGCCAGTATGGATCGCACAATAACCCAGCACCATATGGCATCAATATTAAGTGATGATATATCACATGCTGGTGATATGGCTTGCAGTGACACGAATAACGCCTGTCAGTTTATGAATAAATGGCAGTCATTATTACAATTACCATTACAGCCCCTATTTGCGCTTTTCCTTATCATTCCTTTCCTTCAACTGCTGATTGGCCCATCAATTGGCTTAGCCATACGTCAACAACAGTTGCGGTATGTTCAAGCTAGCCCGCCCATTAACCTTCGCCATTGCTGTTGGCTGAAATAGCCTTTCCCTAAAAGCGGTTCCACTACTGTTGCATCTGGTAACACTGCGTTTGCGAGTTGTGAAGCCGCGTCCAAGTAATATCTCATTTTCTTTTAAATTTTTATTTAATCGATTACTAATTTATTTCGTTATAGCTTAAAACGCATTCATGAAGGGTATAGGAGGGATTATGCCTACGCGGTTATTGTGGTGTACTTTTTTTACCATTTATGTACCCATGTTGCAGGCTCACTCAGGTCTAATGCTTGATCAGGCAGTCAAGACAGCGTTAACCAATGAACCAGGGCTTGCAAGTCGTCAACTAGAAGCCAGTGCCCTAAAAGAAGAGCAAGTGGCAGCTAATACATTGCCTGATCCGATGGTCAGTGTTGGCGCAATCAATGTACCTGATGATACTTTTGACTTTGATCAGGAAAATATGACCCAATTGCGCTTTGGGGTGCGTCAGCAATTCCCTCGGGGTAATACACTTGCCTTACAAGGAGATGGCTTAGGGATTCAATCAGCTAATCAGCAAGTCAGTGCTGCGTTACGGAAGCTGGAAATTAAACGTGCAGTCCGGCTCGCCTGGTTTAGCAGTTGGGGAAGTCAACAAGCCGTTCAATTACTGAAAAATGACCGCTATTTGTTTAGTCAGTTAATTGAGCTATCTGAGTCGCTTTATTCGGTTGGTAGAAAAACCCAGCAGGATATTTATCAGGCAAAACTCGCCTTAAGTCGGCATGATAATCGGATTATTGAGCTAAAAAAACAGCAACATTCCTCATTGGCGATGCTCGCTCGCTGGTTACCTGATCAACAGATAAATCGGGTTGCCAATAAATTACCTCACTGGTCTTCTATAACAAACTCAATCGACTCTCTATTACTCAAACATCCCATGGTTGAAATGCGCAATAAACAAGTTGATTTAGCTGACAATAAAATTGCGTTGGCAAAAGAAGCCTACAAACCGCAATGGGGTGTTGAGTTGGGTTATGGCTTAAGACAAGGTGACGATGCGATGGGCAATGATAGAGCCAATTTTGTTTCTGCCATGGTGACCTTTGATTTACCGTTATTTACGGAAAATAAACAGGATAGAACCCTGGCCGCTAATCAAATACGGCGTGAGTCGGCTACTTATCAACGGGAAGTGTTATTACGCAAGATGCGCTCACAATACCTGTCGCTCCAGTCACAGATAACAGGCATTAATGACAGTATTGCATTGTATCAACATCGATTAATTCCTGAGGCTAATTTACAAGCAAAAGCGGCGTTGGAGTCTTATCAAGCAGATCGCATTGATTTTGCCACGGTGATTCAAGCGTATATCAGTCGGCTTAATGTCAAATTAGAGTGGCTGAAATTAAACGAAAACAAATTTAAGACACTAACTCAATTACGATTTTTTACAGAAATATAGATCATAAATCTGATGTTTGATATGGAATAACAGCGCATTCTTCCTCCGTTCTTGAAGTGCCATCCATGGCCCATCAAGAACTAAAGCGACATCCATGTCGCAGCTCCAGAATACCCTGTTACCCCATATCCGCTAGCTTTTGTGTTGGACTGTTATTCTGAAGAGATTATTACTGGTAAATAAATAATGAAAAAAACTTTTTTAGTTATTGTGCTGGTTGGTTTGGGCTTTACTGGTGGTTATTTTGCTCAACAATGGTTGCCTGGTTTGATGGGGGCGAGTGGAGTGAATAATAGTGAGATGAGTGAATCATCGGCTGAGCGTAAGCCTTTATACTGGGTGGCACCAATGGACCCTAATTATAAACGGGATAAGCCTGGCTTGTCGCCAATGGGCATGGACTTAGTGCCTGTTTATCCTGAAGACGCCGCAGGTAAGGATGAGCCTGGGTTGGTTAAAATTGATGCGACGGTAGAAAATAATTTAGGGGTTAAAACAGCCAAAGTAATGAGGCAAAAGGTGGCTAGTAGCATCAATACCGTCGGCTATATCAGTCACAATGAAGACAAGCTGCATCATATGCATACCCGGGTTGAAGGCTGGATTGAAAAATTAAATCGTAAAGCGGTTGGAGATCCTGTAGAACAAGGTGACATTGTTTTCGAACTATATTCTCCCACTTTAGTTAATGCCCAATATGAATTTTTAAGCTTATTAAAAACCAATAATAAAGGGCTAATTGCAGCCTCGAAAGAACGGTTAATGGCATTAGGGTTAGATGGTCAAGCCATTAAGCAACTCGTTAATACCCAACAAGTGCGCCAACGTATCCAAATTCGGGCCCCTATGTCTGGTTATGTGACCAAGTTGGGTGTGAGGGAAGGGATGTACGTTAAGCCGATGACGCAAATTATGGAAATAGGTGATTTATCAGAGGTTTGGGTAATTGCTGAAGTATTCGCTCGTCAAGCCAGTTTAATTCAGCCGGGGCAACCTGCCACAATGCGTACTGATTTTTTACCCGGAAGAAACTGGCAAGGTAAAGTGGATTATATTTACCCAGATTTAGACAGCACTACCCGTACGTTTAAAGTCCGGCTACGTTTCCCCAATCAAGCATTATCGCTGAAGCCTAATATGTTTGTGCATTTGGCCATTGATGCCAAAAGTACTCAACCCACATTATTGATACCTAACGCCGCATTAATTCGCAGTGGCACCATGAATCGAGTAGTGAAAGCGTTAGGCGATGGTAAGTATCAATCTATAACTGTCACCACAGGAAAAGAAACCGGTCAACAGGTGGAAATTCTGTCTGGGTTAAAAGAAGGTGATCGCATAGTGACTTCAGCACAATTTTTAATTGATTCGGAGTCAAGTATTACCGCTGATTTTAATCGAATGGAAACAGCAGAAAAAATGCCAGAAACAGCCAGTGTGGTATTAGCCAAAGGGGTTTGGAATAAATCAATTGCTGCTGATCAAGTTAATATCACCCATGATCCAATCGAAGCCTGGAACTGGCCTGCGATGACCATGAACTTTCAGTTAGATAAAAGTGTATCCACTGAAGCGGTAAAAAATAAGCAAGCGATTGATTTTTGTATTCAGAAACTAAATAACCAATACCTGATTACTGATCTTTCAACCAAGGGGGATTTAACAGAGGCTGCCTGTGAAAAAACAGCAAAAGCCATATCAGTGAGTACTGATATGGAAGGCATGGATCACTCAAAAATGGATCATTCGAAAATGGACCACAGTCAGCATCAAATGCTAGAGGCTAAAGATGAAAAGCCAGTAGATCATTCAACCATGGACCATTCGCAGATGGATCACAGCCAGCATCAAACGCCAAAGACTGAAAGTGAAAAATCTGTCGACCACTCAACGATGGACCATTCCAACATGAATCACACCAATCAATGATGTAGTAGGCCTCTGAATATGATTAATAACATTATCTATTGGTCGCTACACAATCGATTTTTGATTCTCATTGCGACGTTATTTTTAATTGCTGCTGGGCTTTGGTCGGTGCGGCAAACTCCCATTGATGCAATACCTGACTTGTCGGATGTTCAGGTGATTATTAAAACCAGCTATCCAGGCCAAGCCCCCCAGGTCGTAGAAGACCAAATTACTTACCCATTAACAACAGCTATGTTAGCTGTGCCGGGGGCTGAAACGGTAAGGGGATATTCTTTTTTTGGTGATTCCTATGTCTATGTGATTTTTGACGACGATACCGATTTATATTGGGCACGCTCTAGAGTATTGGAATATTTAAATCAGGTAACCGCCAGTTTGCCTGAAGGCGCAAAACCTTCACTAGGGCCAGATGCCACAGGGGTTGGTTGGACTTATATGTATGCCTTGGTTGATAAAACCGGTAACCATGATTTAGCAGAGCTGACTAGCTTACAAAACTGGTTTTTAAAATATGAATTACAAACTGTACCTGGAGTGTCTGAAATAGCGACGATTGGTGGCATGATCAAGCAATATCAGGTGGTGGTTGACCCTAATAAATTAAGAGCCTATCAAATTCCATTGCACTTAATTCGAGTCGCCATTCAGCAAGCCAATCAGGAAACTGGTGCCTCGGTTGTTGAGTTAGCGGAAGCCGAATATATGGTGCGTTCAAATGGCTATTTAAGTAATCAACAGGATTTAGCCAGTGTGCCGTTAGGGTTAAATGTTAATGGTACCCCTTTATTGCTTAAGGATGTGGCGGATATTCGCTTAGGCCCACAAATGCGCCGTGGTATTGGTGAGCTTAATGGTGAAGGTGAAGCGGTTGGCGGTGTAGTGGTAATGCGGTTTGGTGAGAATGCTAAATCGGTCATTGAAGGGGTGAAGCAAAAGCTTAAAGAGTTAGCAATTAGCCTGCCAGAGGGAGTGGAAGTGGTAACCACCTATGATCGTTCCCTATTAATTGATCGTGCGGTGGATAATTTATATGAAAAACTCATTGAAGAATTTTTAGTGGTGACAATTATTTGTGCCATTTTTCTATTTCATTTCCGCTCGGCATTAGTCGTTGTGATTAGTTTACCGGTGGGGATTTTAGGGGCTTATGTAATCATGCATTTGCAGGGATTGAATGCCAATATTATGTCCCTGGGTGGTATTGCGATTGCGATTGGGGCAATGGTGGATGGTGCCATTGTCATGATTGAAAATGTTCATAAGCACATGGAAAAAACACCACTCACAGATGAGAATCGCTGGGATGTTATTTATCAAGCGTCAAAAGACGTGGGTGCACCATTATTTTTCTCATTATTAATTATTACTTTAAGCTTCTTACCTGTTTTTACCTTGGAAGCCCAGGAGGGGAAATTATTTTCGCCATTGGCTTACACTAAAACCTATGCGATGGCAGTGTCTGCGGGCTTGGCTATTACGCTAGTGCCGGTATTAATGGGGTGCTTTATTCGCGGTAAAGTGATTGCTGAGCATAAAAATCCGATAAACAGAGGCTTAATCGCCATTTACCAACCTTTGCTAAAGGGCGTTCTGCAATTTCCTAAAACCACGCTCTTAATGACGGTGATTGTATTAGTGGCCGGTTTATGGCCTGCCACTAAATTAGGTAGTGAGTTTATGCCCCCACTGGATGAAGGGGATTTAATGTATATGCCGACGACCTACCCAGGGGTATCCATTGGTAAAGCCAGAGAATTATTACAACAGACGGATAAACTCATTCGTACGATTCCTGAAGTAAAAACCGTTTACGGTAAAATTGGTCGGGCTGATACAGCCACTGACCCGGCACCATTAACCATGATCGAAACGGTCATCCAACTTAAACCACGCTCAGAGTGGCGGCCAGGTATGACTACCGATACGCTGAAAAAAGAAATGGATGCTTTAGTGCAAATTCCTGGTTTAACCAATGCCTGGGTCATGCCGATTAAAACTCGTATCGATATGTTGGCCACCGGGATTAAAACGCCGGTAGGGATTAAAGTGGCAGGACCACAACTGGCGGAAATTGAAAAAATTGGTAAACAGTTAGAAAAGGTGCTCAAAAACGTTAACGGTACGGCTTCGGTTTATTCAGAGCGAGTGGCAGGTGGTCGCTATATTAAAGTGGATATTGACCGGCTAAAAGCTGCTCGTTATGGGTTAAATATTGCTGATATTCAAATGGTAATTCGTACCGCGATAGGGGGGATGAATATTACCCAAACCATTGAAGGCTTAGAGCGTTATCCGGTTAATATTCGTTACCCACAGGATTATCGTAATTCACTGGAGCAACTTAAACAGCTCGCCATTGTTACCCCACGTAAAGAGCGGTTAGCGCTATCCGATGTGGCGAATGTGTTTATTGAAGATGGGCCTCCCGCGATTAAAAGTGAAAATGCCAGAATTAATGGCTGGACTTTTGTGGACATTGAAGGGCGTGACTTAGGCTCTTATGTGGCAGAAGCACAACAAGTGGTAGCCGATAAACTCACCTTGCCAGCGGGTTATTCCATTACCTGGTCTGGTCAGTATGAATATATGGAGCGGGCTAAACAACGATTAATGGTCGTGGTGCCATTAACCTTGGTGATTATTGCACTACTGTTATATTTAAATTTCCGCAATTTAACTGAAGTGCTGATTATTATGGGCACCGTCCCTTTTGCGCTGATTGGTGGCTTATGGTTGATGTATTTAAGTGGCTATGTCATGTCCGTTGCTGTGGGTGTTGGGTTTATTGCCTTAGCCGGGGTTACTGTAGAAATTGGGGTGTTAATGCTGGTTTATTTGAACCAAGCCTGGCAACAACGATTGGCAGAAAACAATCAAACCTTAACCTTATCTGAATTACAGCAAGTGGTCATGGAGGGTGCTGCACAACGGGTGCGGCCTATTACCATGACGGTTGCCGCTATTATTGCAGGCCTTGTGCCCATCATGTACGGCTCAGGTACTGGATCGGAAGTGATGCAACGAATAGCAGGTCCAATGATTGGCGGGATGGTGAGTTCTGTCGTATTAACGCTATTGGTTATCCCCGTTATTTATTTTATCTGGAAGTCGCGAGGACTATCGGAAGCAAAAGAGTGAGGTGTCATTGAAACTATTCGTTCTTTCTCAAAAGAAGGCGTCGCAAATGCTAATGGATATGGAGTAACAGGGTGTTCTGTAGCTGTGACACGATGTCACTTTAGCTCTTGAGGACCATGGAAGGTCCTTCAAGAGCGGAGGAAGAATGCCCTGTTATTCCGTATCGGACACTAAATTTATTTCCAATACTTTTTTGAGTCACTATCTAAAAACAATACTGTAGACAGTTTTTGGTCTTAAAATGGTAGGATTGAACCAAAAATAGAAACTGTGAGAATGCGGTTGTCGAAATCGAATTGTCACAGGAATCTATCTTTGGAAAGCATAGTAGAAACGGTTTTACGCTCAATGTCCAATGTTAATAAACCTCAACGAATATTTATTGTTGCTTTATTGACGACGCTGGTAGTCTTTCAAGGCAAAGCGACCTTTAGAAACATGAGCCGTTATAGCCAAATGAGTGAAAAACGTTTTAGCCGTTGGTATAGGCGTCAGTTTGATTTTACCCAGTTCAATAGGGATACATTAACACTTGCTCTTCCTAAAAATGGCCGTATCGCGGCTATCGATGCCAGCTTTATTAACGAAGACTGAGGGCTTAGGGTGGTTTTATAATGGCTCTGTTAGCCAAGCCCAGCAAGGCTTGGAAGCTTCACTCCTCGCATTGGTTGACCTTAAATTGAATACAGCTTTTGCTTACGATGTGCGTCAAACTATTGATCAAGAAAATAAAACGCGTATTGAAGTCTATGCAGAGCAAGTAGTGGAATTGGCTCCCCAGCTTCTAGAGCAAGGCATTCAGTACTTAGTCGCCGATGCTTACTACAGTAAAGAAAAGTTTATCACTCCCGTGGTGAAAGCAAAATTAAAGCTTGTCGGCAAACTGAGGGCCGATGCTGATTTACTGTGGCTTTATGAGGGTGAATACAGTGGGGTTGGACGCCCCAAAAAGTATGATGGAAAAGTGTATTTCGAAAAAGAACTACATCGTTTTGAGCAAGTAGGCTGCCTGCAAGAAGGCTTAGACATTTACAGCAAAACGGTTTATTCAAAGAAATTCAAACGTGCTATTAAAGTTGTAATGCTAAGGCAAACCTCAGATAAACAGGTTAGTAGAGTATTGCTTTATTCAACTGACACAGAACTGGATGCAATGACAATCATTGAATATTATAAAGCACGGTTCCAAATTGAGTTTTTATTTCGTGATGCTAAACAGCACACAGGATTGACCCATTGCCAGTCACGCAAAAAAGAAGCCATTCATACCCATTTAAATGCTTCATTGTCAGCACTGAATTTATTGAAACTAGAAGATCAGCAGTTAAAGGGAGACAATGACGAGACCGTTATTTCAATAGCCTCATGGAAACGTAAGAAATTTAACCAGCATTTAATGGAAAAACTTTTTGATAAGTTAAGGTTGAGTAAAAGTAATAAAAAAGTCGCTCAAGTATATGAACAGTTAAGCAACTATGGGGCTATTGCTGCATAAAAGTGTCTACAGTATTGTAAAAAAGCAGGTAGGAGAAAAACATGAAAAAACATAATCAATTAGCAGTCAGTGTTATAGTCAGCACCTTGAGTTTTAGCACCTGGGTCAATGCTGGTGCAGGTGAACCAGGGCATGGCCATGTTGAACATAAAGCGCAAAAAACAGGTCATCACGATGAAGGTGGTCATCATGGCGAAGGAATGGATCATGGTTCAGTCACAGGCAGCCCAGGTAAGGCTGACCAAGTGGATCGTACCGTTAAGGTAGTTGCTGGTGATGATATGCGATTTGCCTTTTCACCCAACCAGTTTAAGGCGGGTGAAACAGTACAATTTTTAATTACCAATACCGGTAAGTTGGCTCATGAGTTTTCAATTGGCACCCAGAAAGAGCATAAAGCTCATGGCAAAATGATGCGAGAAAACCCTGGCATGGTGCATGCGGGTGGTGGTAATTCCATTACAGTTGAACCTGGAAAAACGGGCGAATTAATCTGGCAGTTTTCTAAAGCAGCCAATATTCAAGCTGCTTGTAATATTCCTGGTCACTATGAGGCAGGCATGCATAAATCGATAAAAATTACCCCGTAAAATGAGAGTAAGATGAATACCTTTAAACAAATCTATTGGCGCCAATGGCTATATAGTGCCTGACAGAAAAGTAGTCTAGTTTGCCAGTTGAAGGGGCAACTATTTTGGTCTTATAAGTTAATATTACTCATTTATGACTGTTTTTGACTTGGGTATATAAAATAAGGTTGTTTTTTGATCAAGCTTCTTTAGAATCGTCTTTTCACAGACAGCCAAACCTAGCCAGTTAGGCAAAGGCTCACTGGAAAATTATTTTAAATCTCAGTTAAGGACTATTAAGCTGCTTTTTTACGTATTCTTTTGGCTTGACGGTATTGCTCCTCTTTTTCTTGTTTATACAATAAGGCACCTAACTTTTGGATATTTCGTGCTAATACAGCAAATGAAACGTAACGCCTGAAGCCATTAATACCGCTATCTGGACATCGGTCAAGGCCATGTACTTCAAGCGCATTAATAGCAGACTCAACCGCTGAGTGCTGCTTTCTTGCTTTTTTGAAAGCCTCATCGTTTTCACGTTCTGTTTCCTTTTTTGATAAACGTCCTTTTTTAGGCAGCACTACCCGATTTAATTCTTCGGCCAACTTCAACTGATTCTCAGGTGAATGAAACCCTTTATCAAAACTGCACTGGTTGAGCTCAGGGAATTTAGCTTTGGTTGCTCTGATCATGACGATGGCAACATCAACATCTTGCTCTTTTTCCATCACACGATGGTGAAGAATAAAGCCATGCTGACATTCCATAACACACACTTTAATACCTAATTCCACTGGTACCCCTGCTTTCCCTTTGCTCACCCACTCAGTGTGAGGTTGAAATATTGAGTAAACTTTTTCATCAGCTGGGACTTTTTCATCTTCGACTACTCGCCTGTGAATTTGCGACACCTGCCGTTTAGCATGAGAAAGATTGTTGGCAATATTTCGTAATAACCAAATCGGGGCTGCTATGGCTTTAAGCTTATCCAATGTGAGTTCAGCTTTATCAATAAACCATTGCGCTTTATTCAGATAGTTGATATGTGTCTCACGTTTCTTGTCATCGGCATTTTTTGCTTTTGATTGGTTGCTTTGCCTTGCCTGATTAAAGCATTTTTTAAGTGACTTCAGATTGTGCCTATGTTGTCGCCAATCACTTAAATGGTAGTTTTCGCCCATATCAGCTAGTTGATTAATCACTTTTCTCATTGCATCCCATAATAAACTGATATCAGTGGGATAATGAACAGCTGTTTCTACCACAAATGAGTCACAACGCCCTTCAAGGCTTGCTTCTTCGTTTTTTTTTAACAGTTTATGCCCTGTCTCGACGACAACTGTGTTAATTTTGTCCAGAATTTCTGGGGTCAAAAGAGAGACGTTATCTTTTATGGTCTGCAAGTGATATTCTGTCAGATCTTCCCAATTGACACCATGCCCTAACATCGCTCGAATAGTTCGATGCTGATTCACTAATTCATGCAAACGATCATAGTCACAATTTAAGTTGATGCGCAAAACCCCCATCACCAGTATTTTCCAAAGTTCCATGCCTGGCCTTCCAAGTCTTGGATTCGTTTTACCCACTATAGACTCCTCTAAAATAGTGAATACCTGCTCTCTAACTTCGGGTGTAATATAAATGTACTGTAATCCCTTTAACAATTGAGGCACATCATCTCTAGACTTCGGGTCAAACTTGATCTCGGTAATATCTGTTTGGCCGAATTGAAGTTGTGGGTTTTGGACTTGCCTCATATCGTATTCTCCGCGAAGTTTGGCTGGTTTTAACTAAAAACCTAGGCCGATTCATTTTTATGAGGACTTAATATAGCAATCTTCGATGACGGATTTATGATGAATTATCTTATTTATCAATCAGTTATGATTTTTCGGTCAAGCACTATATACCTGCTTATTTGGAGCTGTATTTGGCATACTATCGGCGGGTTTTGGAAAGGCTATAGGTGGGGGCTGATTCTAAGAGCCTGTTGGTTGAATAGCAACCAGTCAGTAATTAAAGGATATCGGTAAAAAATAATTATTAAATAGCTTTAAAATTAATAAATAAATTCACTGGATTATTTTTTCAATTAATAGGTGAATTTTATCCAAATTATTATCATGAATGGTGCAACAGCTAATATTGGTATTAGCCTAGCTTCAATAGTGTGAATTGGTTAAAATATACCAATTAGTTAGACGTCAATGCGACGTAACACTTTGCGTCAGAGTGACGTAGTTAGGCAACTAGAGCAAGTAATGAATGAAGTCGATAAACAGCTGAAAATAATGCATGCCTGTGAAAAAGGAGCTACAGGCGTCTATTATGGACATCGACTTGTGGCTTGGGTGTTTTATAGGGACATCATTCCAGATCTCAATGAAATGCACCGCCACGAAGTAGAGCACTTCCATATATTTGGAGATTACATATCGAAGAGAAAATCTTCCTCTGTATTTCTGCCAACTTTGTGGTGTGGAGCAGGAATTGTTTATGGGATCTTCATAGGCCTTCTTGGAAAAAATGCTATCTGGGTGAGCACTTCAACAATTGAATCAATCGTAGATGAAGAAATGACAGAGGCTATTGAAATATTAAGCGAAGTCAGCCCGGAGCTCGCGGTAGAAGTGTCCAGAATACAACAGGAAGAAAGGGAGCACCAAAGCTTGGCTGCGCGCAATGCGACACATGATACCGCCGTTGCTCGAGCAGTCAGCCGTGTATCATACTTTTGTTCATATGCAGCGAAGAGCCTCTCCGTATGGGTATAATTTGCCTAATCGGGTAAGAAGCTATCCAAACCATTAGCTTCAGAGTGACGTTCATTAGTAGTTATATTTTTGGAGGATCACGTAATTGTATGACGAGTTTGGGTTTTTATCATAAAACATTGGCATGGAGCTACTTCGCGCTATCGATAATTCTAGTGACCTTATCGGTATTCACCTACGTGGTCGATCCATATACATTGGAGGGCGGTGGTAAAGGGGGATTCTACGTTACTATAGTTGCTGCATTTGGAATATTGATTGAGCCATTGCTTGGCAGGTTCTCTACACCAATCTTGTTTATGATTCTTGCTTTAATTCCTTTGTATGGTTGGTTTAGAATAATTTTTAGTAAAAATAGTGGAACCAATAAACGTCAAATATAACCGGGGAAGAGCTGGTATCTAGCCAGTCTTGCCTATAGCAATAGCGTCAGAGTGACGTTTATTAATAGTTTTTTTCAATATGAAGTTCTATAGAGTAGAAAGTAAAGTTTACCCTGTTAGCCTTTTCCAGCTTACTGATGGACGCTATCAAATGATCCAGAAAGGACAGTTGTCATCTTTTATGGATGGTTATGTTTTGGTCTATCCAGAAATTGCTGACACAGTTTCAGTCGCTGGCGCCTTGCCTTTTTGGGAACAATTCCATACCAATAGACAAGTACAAGCAGCGCTGGCTGGTATTAACGCAGGTGTTACCTGGGCCGTCATTTACTTTTTTGTCGCTGTTTTAATAACGTTGCGATTTCTTGCTGGCCAAATTGATTAGCAAACGTCAGACTTCGGTTATCCAAGTGCTCGTCATCACAATCGATCGAAAATAGTTTGCGAGATATACTCAATTCCCCTGAGACAATAGCACCCATAAGGGCGGTATTACCCCGCTCATCGACTAAACAGGCAGACGCGCCTGCGGCTAATAATTGGTCAACAATTTCAGGTTGTCCCCGAAAGGCGGCTACCATCAAACCAGTATAACCTTGGTTGTTTTGGTAGTTGATATTAACGCCAGAATCGATAAATAACTTCATTAGCTCAGTATCACCGGTGCGAGCAGCATGAAAGAAAGCTAACTCAACTTCTTGAACAGCGGAAAGGGCTTGTTCATTTTTTTGTGTGGCTTCTTGCTTAGCTTGTACAGTCGTATTATTTGGTTGATTTGGATTAGGTAGTGTACATGAGGCTAATAGGGTAAATAACAATATAAGAAAATACCCAATATATTTTTGCATCTTCGAATTCCTATTGCTGTTTGAATAACTACTATCTACTAGTAGGTTGTCGCAAAAGGGTGTTGAAAATAACTCTAGTGTCCGATATGGAGTAACAGGCTATTCTTCCGCCGCGCTTGAAGTGCTATCCCTGGCCCATCAAGCGCTAAAAAGGCATCCATGCCCTTAGCTACAGAGCAGCCTGTCACTCCATATCCGCTGGTTTTGCGACACTTTCCACGCGGAGAGAGCCTAAAGTCTCCTTTCGCAACAGCTGTTAAGTGATTAGTTAGGTTATTTATAATGATTAGGTTTTAGGCCTAACTTGTCGCCTAAACGCTGACCATATTCATGATCTGCCTTGTAAAAGTAGCTGACCATTTTGGCTTGAATGCCTTTATCTGTCACTTGGGCAAGGGCACCAGACAGGTTACTAATCAAGTTGGTTCTTTCTTGAGGGCTAAACTTGCGATAAAGAATGCCTGCTTGGTAAAAGTTTTTGGGTTTGCTGATTTCCTCTCTCACCATATAACCTTGTAATTGTGCAGAGTTGTCTTTTTCTGGTGTCACCTGGTCATTGACATGGTGACTAGGGTAGTAGTTAACATCCCCTTGTTGATCAGAAAAGTTCATTGTGCCATCAATATTATAATTATTGACTTTAATCAGCGGACGGTTGGCTGGCAGCAACTGATAATTGGTACCTAGTCGATAAATTTGTGCATCGGCATAAGAGAACAACCGACCTTGCAACATTTTATCAGGAGAAGGAGCAATACCCGGAATCATCCGAGAAGGGGCGTAAGCAGCCATTTCGGTAAACTGGAAGAAGTTGGATGGTATTTTATCTAATACCAGGGTACCCACTTTCACCTCAGGCACATCGAACCATTGTTTAGTATCATCGAAAATATTAAAATCGTATTTATCCAGATCTTTTGGATCAATCAATTTTACCATTAAATCCCACTTAGGATAATTACCTTGTTTAATATTGTCGTAAAGGTCGCGGGTCATGTGGCTAAAGTCTTTGCCTTGAATTTTTTCTGCTTCTGCACTGGTTAGGTTTTTAATCCCTTGGTGTGATTTCCAGTGAAATTTAGCCCATTTAATATCGCCATTTTTATTAATCAACTTAAAGGCATGTACCCCAAAGCCATCCATTGTACGGTAGGAGGCGGGTATGCCATGGTCAGAGAATAACCAGGTAAGGGTTTGGGTGGCTTCTGGCGTTTTAGCAAAAAAATCAAAAAAGCGGCTTGGGTCTTGTAAATTGGTAACCGGAGAAGGCTTATTCGCATGGGTAAAATCGGGGAATTTAATCGCATCACGAATAAAGAACGTTGGCAGATGATTGCCCACTAAATCCCAGTTGCCGGTTTTAGTATAAAACTTAACAGCAAACCCTCTTGGGTCGCGAGCTGTTTCTGGTGAACCTTTAGAATGAATAACGCTTGAAAAACGAACTAGTACAGGGGTTTTTTGCCCTTTTTTAAATAGTGATGCAGTTGTGTATTTTGAAAAGTCTTTCGACGCTAGGAAATAACCTTGAGCACCGGTTCCGCGAGGATGCATCACCCGTTCAGGTATTCGTTCGCGGCTAAAACGTTGTAGTTTTTCGATTAAATGAACATCTTGTAATAGCACAGAGCCATTGTTACCAACAGTTAGTGAATTTTTAGTATCGGCAATGGGGGCGCCGTTATCATCAGTCAGCACTTGAGCATTGACCATAGAGGCCAATACGACACTGACTGCTGTCGTGATTAATTTGGTTGGAAATTTTTTCATTTAGTAGCTCCTAAGTGACTAATCACACCTTCTGGTCTGAGTTTTTGATCATAAGAGCTGTTATTTAGGGAATAAAATGGAATGAATATATGACAGTTATAGACTATTTCTATTTATACTCTTCGTGAATGATTTTTATGGTTTTAATTTTAATGTTAGCCGACAATTAATCGATGATAAATGCTATTGCAGGGGTATAGAAGTATAGGTTGTATGTAATATGATGGGTAATTATTCTTTATTCTGCTAACTTTATTTTTCTTCTAATAATTGAATATATTTTCCAAGGATGGCTTTATCTAAGTTTGATTTTTTCAAATTATAAATACCTTCATCCAAAATGCCTTTCAGCTCATAAGCGTATTTGAATTTTCGAGATATCAGCATATAAAAAGGCTCTGCTGCCAGATTTGGAATAATTCTGAAGACTAGCTGGTTAAAGTTTAAGCTGGAGTTGATTAGGCCAAGTCAAGTTTGAGTGGCTTGTTTACGTTCAAGCAGGCTGTTTGTCTTGTATGGGCGTTGGTGTTTGAGTAGCGAAAACTAGCATGGGTTGAACAGAATAGTAGGTGGTTGTGAGTAAATAGTCTTTGTCCCGTTGAGGGTTGGTTGAAGCGCTAAACACCACATGTACTTTGCCTTTAAGCGCATCACTTAGGCAGCGTTTCCAGGGTAAAATGATAATTTGATAGTCTATCTGATGTTTGCTCAGAATAGCTTTTACCATATCTATGTCATAACCCAGGCTATTTGTGGTCTTGACTCCTTCTTTACGTTCTAAAAAATTGAACGGAGGCCATTCACCCGTTTCGCCGCAAAAGCGGATTTGTTCGTTATGCTGATGGGTTGTTTGTTAATTAGGTGATCGAGTACACTGTGGCTAGTGATAGTAGAATGATTGTAAACACGTGAATTATCTGGCCCATTTATACTTATCTCAGCATGATCAAGGGTTGTCCTTATTAGGTAATCTGATGGGGGACTTTTGTAAAGGTGTTGACCTGGAGCAATTACCGGAAGCGGTTCAGCTTGGCATTTATAATCATCGTGCCGTAGACCGGTTTACTGATAATCATGTTGTTGTACAAAGATTAAAAATACTATTTTCCCAACGATTCCGGCGTTTTTCAGGCATTATTACCGATGTTATATTTGACCACTTTTTAATAAAACATTGGTCAATGTTTTCTGATACCCCACTGAGCACATTTATTGATCAATCCTATAATGCACTTTGGCTGCATCGCCAATGGATGCCAACATCAATGACTGATACTGTAGAGCGTATTATTGAGCACAACGGGTTAATGACTTATGGGTCGTTGGATGGAGTGAGAATGACACTGCAGCGTCTGTCGCAGCGAATCCGTTTTGATAACCCCCTAGCTGAATCACAAACAGAAGTTCTTAAAAACTATACAAAACTTGATGACGGCTTTTTGCAATTTTTTCCAGAATTAATAGCGTATATTGATCACTTGGCCATTGAAGTCGAGAATACCCAGTTAAACTAAGGAACGCTAGTAATTGTTAATGGCCTCTGTGCAATCTGACGAGCTCTTCCACAAGAGGGCTTGCGAAAAGTAAGTGTAGAGACTGCAAACAATTAGTTGAGAAGCTTTAAAGAAAAGAGTAGATGTAAATAATAATGCTAAAAACACCAAGGATAACTTTCAACCCCATTACTGCAGCAGACTTTGATTTTTTGTTTGAGCATCTTTCAGATGAAGAACAGACACGTTATTTACCATTAGGTAAACCTTATCCAAAAAACAAAGTAAAAGCCTACCTAAGTAATCGTTTAAGCCATTGGCAACAGTACGGGTTTGGTACATTTATCTTGAGTTTGACAGAAACAGGGGAGCCGATCGGCTACTGTGGCCTTGAATATGTACTGGAAACTGATTTTATCGATATCCGTTATGGCCTAGTTAAACCGGTATGGGGGCAAGGTTTGGCGTTTGAGGCTGCATTTGCGAGTGTGACCTATGGCTTTGAGTCGCTGCAACTGGATGAAATTTATGGTGCTGCAGTACCAGAAAATAAAGCCTCCATTACCGTATTGAAAAAGTTAGGAATGACCCCATCCCCACATTTTGATATCTATGGAGACGCAGTAGATAGTTTCTCAGTTAAAAAAGCGCAATTCCTTGAAATTAGACCATCCTAACATTAGTGTTAACGTTAAAAGTGCAATTATCTGCTAAATTAAATAAGGTGATTGGGTAGTAATAAAACCAATATGGATTCTCGAAAGGGAGTAATGATTATTCAAAGGGGTGAAACTGAACAGTATTTCTGCCTGTATCTTTAGCGGAGTAAAGAGCCAGGTCTGCTATTTTGATCAACTGATCAGGTTTCATTTGTTCAGTAGGAGTGGTTGAGGCGATCCCCATACTGACTGTAATTTGATCACTACAGAGAGAGTCTGGGTGTTTAATGGCTAATCGATTAATATTTTGGTTGATATGATTGGCAACTGACTTTGCTCCTTTGTCGTTAGTATTGGCCAAAATAACAATGAATTCTTCACCGCCATAGCGAGCGGCTAGATCACTGGGTCGAGTAACGGATTGCTCTATTGCCCGAGCGACTTCTTGCAAACAGGCATCACCCGCTTGATGCCCTTGGTTATCGTTGTATCGTTTAAAATAGTCAATATCAATCATGATTAATGATATAGGCGACTGGTCATGTATGGCTTGCAGCCACTCGCGTTGATAAACCACATCAAATCGACGTCGATTGGCTATATTGGTTAAGCGGTCTAAGTTTGATACTCGTTGTAGCTCATTAATAATATTCTTTTGCATCGATAAGTCATGCATCAAGCAGACATAAAGTGATTGGGTAATACTTAAACGTTTGATGGAAAGGTCAAGGGGAATCGTTGATTTATCATGTCGTATACCGATGACTTCAACTTGTAAGCTGGTTTGAGTACTGGTATGGGTTAAGAATTGGTTGATTAAAGGAGTACACTCTGGCAACAAAAAATCAGTCAATGGACGACCAAGTAACTCACTGATCGTGTAATGAAACAAGTGTAAAGCAGCGGGGTTTACTGATTCAATCAAACCATTTTGAAAAATAGTAATAATGGGGTCAGACACTTCGTTAATAATACATCGATTTCGGCTTTCATAATCATGCAGCATCGTTAGCATTTCTCTGCGCTGCTTTGCTAATAGTTGATTAGTAACATGGGTTTTTATGCGTGCACAGACCTCTTCTCTCTGAATCGGTTTACTAATATAATCAATGGCACCCATTTGAAAGCCTTGAACAATATCTGCAGTTTCATTTTTAGCAGTGATAAAAATAATGGGAATATCTTTCGTTTGTTGCAACTCCTTCAGCTTTTGACAAGTGGTAAAGCCATCAATATCTGGCATCATGACATCCAATAAAATCAAATCAGGCTGAATTTGCGGTGCAATATTAAGAGCAACCATTCCACCTGGCGCTGCTGCAACTTGATAGCCTTCGTGTGTTAAAATATTGTAGAGTAAATCAAGATTAGCTGGTGTGTCGTCAACAATTAAAATTTCTGCCAGTGATAGATCAATTTCAGCGCGGTCAATCATGATGGACTCTCTGTAATAATTGTACAAGGCCTTTCATATCGTATTGGCTGATATAATTATTTATCGCTGTAATTAGGGGTTGGTATGTATCATCTTGGCGTTGGTGGACTATTTCTGCTACACATAATTTAACTTCTGAAATGCGGTATAACTCTGCAGCTTTTATTAGGCGTTGGTATAGGTGGGTAGGTAATGTCACATTTGATAAGTCAGCATGAATAGGTTTATTAGCTGCGATATCCTCCGGTTGAGGTTGATCATTTGTACCATACTCAAACTCTATGCCCAGTAATTCATGTAAGCATTGATAGATTTCTGATACATGGAATGGCTTGGCAATGTATCGATGAAATCCTTTGCCAAGGTAAAAGTTTGGCTCATGGGCCAAGCTTGCAGCAGAGACAGCAACCACTTTAATGTCTTGGTAAGCCTCTGTTGTTTGAATACGATTAAGGGCTTCAATACCATTCATGACAGGCATATTAATATCTAAAAAAATAATATCAGGTTGATAATGTTGCAATGTATCCAGTGCTTCTAAACCATTGGTTGCTTCCAGAGTTTGGACACCAATTTTAGTCAATAATTTAACCAGTAATATACGGTTATCAGCAACATCATCTACTACTAAAGCATTAACAGTGTAGCCTGGTTTCAAACATATAACTTGTTTAATAGTGGTTTGAGTGACCTGTTGATGAGTTGCTTTAGGCAGTTGTAGCGTAAAAAAGAATCGAGTTGACAGGTGAGGAGTCGATGTGAATTCCAGCTGACCTCCCATGATTTCCACTTGTTTTTTAGCAAGCGTAAGCCCCAGACCGGTTCCCCCTTTTTCATGTCCGGCAGTTCCTTGCTGAAAGAGCTCAAAAATAGCCTCTTGAGAGTCACTTGCTATGCCAGGCCCGGTATCATTTACCTCGAAATAAACAAAGTGATTTTCCTGACAAATCACTTTAAGGGACACTTCTCCTTGATCAGTGAATTTTACTGCATTACCAATTAAATTAATGAGTACCTGACGTATTTTTCCTTCATCTCCCATAACGACAAGATCATTATCACCTTGAAAATCTAGTCGCCAGTAAAGCCCTTTATTTTGGCATCTTAGTTTGAACATGATGGCTATAGTATTAATCAAATTCTTCAATGAAAAAGAACTAGTATTCAACTCTATGGCATTAGCTTCAATTTTAGATAAATCTAAAATGTCATTTATAATTTCCATTAAATGATTGCCTGCTTTTAAAATACAAGCAATGGCTTCATGATGGGCTTGGGTTAGTTGGTCATCTTGATCCAGAATTTGGGCATAACCTAATACTGCATTCATTGGTGTTCTGATTTCATGAGACATATTAGCAACAAATAAGCTTTTTGCCCGACTGGCGTCTAGTGCTTGATCTCTTGCAGTGGCTAATTCAGCTGTTCTTTCTTCAACTAATTTTTTTAAATGAAGAGAGTTTGTTCTCAGTTTATTAATGACAAAGCCAATAGCTAAAATACCTAAGATGCCAATGATGCTTAATAACAGGGTGATGCCTTTTAGGTTTTGAATAGAGGTCTCAATGGCTTTATCCACTGGTAATGTAATTTCAAGAACGCCTCTGACGTCACCTAATTTCCAATCCTGTTTCGGTGAGTCGGGGTGAGTATTATGGCAGCTGAGGCAGCCAGCATGCATCACATCAGCTGTAGCGTAGCGTAAAACTTCTCGGCTGTTTACTTGTTCAAAACGATAAAATGGCTGTTCAGGGTTTTGAGTTAAAAACTGCCAGGCTAATTGGCTAAAATGACTGGATGTTTGTATATTTTTTTTTCGCCATGGAAAAGGGAAAGGGCTATACAAACTAACTTTAGCGCCATTTTCATGCCTGCCAATACGTTGGCCGAGTAAGATACTTAAGGTAGCTGGTAGCGGTATTGCGTCTTTTTCTTCTATATAATTATGAGTGATTTTTAAGCCACTTTGTTGGGCAATGGTAACCACTTCTGAAGTATAGAGCGAGCGGAATTCTATTAGTGCTTGTGAGTATAAAGATGCACTGTTAATAGCTGATGATTTTACTAATTGGGACTGTAAGCTGGAAATATACCATGTAATAAGAATAACAGTTGCGATAAAAGCAATGATGAGCACAAAAACAAATTGCCAGTTTTTTAACTGAGACCAAGCATAATAATAGGGTGACTCATTCGCAGAGTTAAGCATGCCAGACTTGTAATACAATCGATGACAGGCATTGGTGCCACTAGCTTACATATTAGCTTATTGTAGCACCTGTGTAAGGAGTTAGTGGAAGGGAACCGGCAATCGTTTAGGAAAAGGTATTTAGACCATCCTAACATTAATTCAGCATACAATTTTTACATGCAAACCCACTGACATTACTTGGTGCATGTGCTAAAACTGTTGTGCTCATAAGGACAGGAAATGAATCAACAATAGCAGTTGAGCTAGAATGGAGTAACACTAAGGAAAGGTTTATCAATGGATACATTAGCCAATTACATTAATGGTCAGCTAACCAATGAAAATACGGATAACTATTTAGAAAATATTAATCCTGCAACTGGTGAAGTCTATAGTTTATTACCAAATAGTAACCTCAACCAGTTAAATACCGCTATTGCCGCCGCAACTAGTGCTCAGCCAGCGTGGGAAGCTTTAGGTACTGAAGGCCGAAGCTACTATTTAAACCGGCTAGCGGATAAAATTGCAGCTAATCTAGATCAGTTAGCAGCTGCTGAAACAGAAGACACTGGAAAACCAATTGCGCTTGCTACATCATTAGATATTCCCCGCGCAGCTAGTAATTTTCGTTTTTTTGCTCAAGCCATTTCCCAATTTGCCTCTGAGTCCCATAATATGGGCAACCAAGCAATTAATTACACATTACGAGATCCATTAGGGGTCGTGGGCTGTATTTCTCCTTGGAATTTACCACTTTATTTACTAACTTGGAAAATAGCACCTGCACTGGCTGCCGGTAACAGTGTTATTGCCAAACCATCAGAGCTAGCACCTAAAACAGCTTATTTACTCAGCCAGTTGTGCATTGATATTGGTTTGCCTGATGGGGTATTAAATATACTTCATGGACAGGGTAATAAAATTGGTCAAGCCATAATAGAACATCCACAGATTAAAGCGATTTCATTTACTGGAGGCACTAAAACAGGCCAAATTATAGCCGCTTCGGCGGCGCCTCAATTTAAAAAACTGTCTTTAGAGCTAGGAGGTAAAAATCCTGCATTAGTGTTTGCTGATTGTGACTTTGATAAAACAATAGACGGTATTATTCGTGCGAGTTTTACCAATCAAGGTCAAGTCTGTATGTGTAGCTCCAGGATTTATATTGAGCAATCAATTTATCCATCATTTAAACAAGCATTGCTTAAGAAAATACAAACATTAGCGGTCGGTGATCCACTCACAGACGTAATCCTTGGTGCATTAATTTCGAAGGATCATCAAGAAAAAGTACTTGCTTATATCCGGTTAGCTCAACAAGAAGGGGGGACCATCGTTTGTGGTGGCACTCAATATGTGCCTACTGGACGTTGTGAAGGAGGCTTTTTTATTACCCCTACGGTAATTGAAGGGTTATCTATTGACGCTAGGGTTAATCAAGAAGAAATTTTTGGACCTGTCATCACGCTTCAACCATTTAATTCTGAGCAGGAGGCCCTGGCCTTAGCGAATGGCACTAATTATGGCTTAGCTGCTACGGTTTGGACTGAAAATTTAACCCGAATGCATCGACTAGCCAAACAGTTAGATGTGGGTGTCGTTTGGGCTAATAGCTGGATGCTGAGAGATTTAAGGACACCGCTGGGTGGTGTGAAAAACTCTGGATTAGGGCGAGAAGGGGGTTGGGAAGCCCTCCGTTTTTTCACTGAGCCTAAAAATGTCTGCATCCCTTATTAATTAAGAATCATATTCTTTCAGTTGCCGTATATATCTTTAGGTAATCGTCAAAATACTCACACAGCGAAGGGTATAATTTTATGTCAGTGATTATTCGAGCTGAACAAGCACCAGAGCCTGTAGGTCTTTATCCTCATGCACGCCGAGTGGGTACTCTATTGTTTTTATCTGGTATTGGGCCTCGTCAAAAAGGTAGTCAAACGATTCCAGGTGTGACATTAGATGAACATCAGAATGTGGTGAGCTACGATATAGCAATGCAATGCCATAGTGTGTTTGAAAATGTACAGACTATTTTAGAAGTAGCTGGATCATCTTGGGAAAAGTTGGTTGATGTCACAGTGTTTCTAACCAATATGAAAAGTGATTTTAACACATTTAATCGGATTTATGGTGACTACTTTAAAACCAACCAACCTTGCCGCACTACCTGTGAAGTCAACTGTTTACCCACACCTATTGCCATTGAGTTAAAATGTATTGCTACCATTGATTAAACAGTTAAATAATACTAAAAAAGGAATAATATCGTGAGCTTGCTAACCCCTCCGATTAACTTACAACAATGGATTGAAGAGCATCGAGCGTATTTAAAACCTCCTGTCTGTAATAAACTGGTATTCGAAGAGCAAGGTTTTTTTATTATGGTGGTGGGAGGACCTAATAGTCGCAAAGATTATCATGTTGATGAAGGACCTGAGTTTTTTTATCAGGTTGAAGGCAATATGCTATTGAAAACTATTCAGCAGGGAAAGGTGGTTGATATCCCTATTAAGCAAGGTGAAATTTTTTTACTGCCACCTAAGGTCCCCCATTCCCCTCATCGCTTTGCTGATACCGTTGGCCTTGTTATTGAGCGACGACGTACCCAAGAAGAAAAAGACGGCTTGCAGTGGTATTGTGATCACTGTAATCACTTGTTGTATGAAGAGTTTTTTATTTTAAAAAATATAGAAGAAGATTTTCCGCCTGTTTTTGATCGATTCTTTGGTTCTAAACAACACCGGACCTGTCGTCACTGTGGTGAAGTCATGCCAGCTCCAGCATAAAAGGATAATCTAATGCTCACTATTGATATCCACACGCATATTTTGCCAAAAAGCTGGCCTGACTTAAAAGAGCGCTATGGATATGGTGGTTTTATTCATTTAGATCACCATAAATGTGGCTGTGCGCGGATGATGCAAGAGGATAAATTTTTTCGAGAAATCACCAGTAACTGTTGGGATCCAGTTATACGGCAAGACGAATGTGATCGATATGAAGTCCATGTTCAAGTGCTATCGACGGTACCCGTTATGTTCAGCTATTGGGCAAAACCGCAAGACACATTGGACTTGTCCATGTTACTCAATGATCATTTGGCTGCAGTAGTGGCAGCTTACCCCCAGCGATTTGTTGGTTTAGCCACAGTGCCCATGCAAGCACCTGATTTAGCTGTAAAAGAGCTAGAAAGGGCAGTTAAACAGTTAGGCTTGGCAGGTATCCAAATTGGCTCGCACATTAATGACTGGAATTTAAATGCAAGGCAGCTTGATCCTGTTTGGGAGGCCGCTGAAGCATTAAATGCAGCTGTTTTTGTTCACCCTTGGGATATGCTGGGTAAAGAAAAAATGCCCGATTATTGGTTGCCCTGGTTGGTAGGCATGCCTGCAGAAACCTCATTGGCTATTTGCTCAATGTTAATGGGAGGGGTATTTGAACGTTATCCTGGCTTACGCGTAGCATTTGCCCATGGTGGTGGTGCTTTTCCTGCTACCATTGGGCGGATTGAGCATGGTTTTAAGGTAAGGCCAGATTTATGTGCTGTAGATAATGCTGTTAATCCACGACAATACTTGGATAAAATTTACATCGACTCATTAGTGCATGACCCTTTGATGCTGCAGTATTTACTCAAATTAATAGGGCCAGAACAAATCGCCTTAGGGTCTGATTATCCCTTTCCGCTAGGGGAGTTAGAACCAGGCCAATTAATTAGGCAAATGGATCTACCTGAAGAAACCCAAGCAAGACTGCTGCATGGTACGGCTTTAGAATGGTTAAATATTCCAGCAGCGAGGTTTATTGGATGAAGCTCAGTTTAACGCTGTCCAATAAAACCTATCAGGTGTTGTATGATCAAGCGGTGAGTATTGCTATTCCTTTAGACTTTAATGGCCCTCAGCCTAATCATTTTAATGTGCCTTTAGCAAGCAGCCAGACAGTTGAAACTACAGGATTCATCGGTGATACCCGGCGTGGTGGTAGTTGTAATGTCGAACAGTTGAGCCTCACCCCCCACTGTAATGGCACACATACGGAATGTGTTGGACATATCTTGGATAAAAGGATATCAGTGGCTAACACTATAAAGGAGTGTTTTATTCCCGCTGTGGTTATTTCACTTACACCCCAAAAAGCGGGTTTGTGCCCGGATCATTACCGTCCACCTCTAGAGGCTACTGACTCTATAATTGATCTGGCCAGTGTTGTTGACAGGTTAGCTCATATTCCCGATGAGCAATTAGCGGCCTTGATTATTCGAACATTGCCCAACCCAATCGAAAAGCAAACTTGGATGTATGGGCACAACGATCAGCCGCCTTTTTTTTCTATTGATGCCATGGCCTATTTGCTGAAACGACAAGTACGACACTTGTTGGTTGACTTTCCTAGTGTTGACAAAATGTATGATGAAGGCAAACTCACCTGTCACCACAGGTTTTGGCAAATACCAGAAGGGAAGCACGAATCATCGTCAGTCAGTCACGTTCACCACAGTATTAGTGAATTAGTGTTTGTGCCAGACGAGGTAGTGGATGGTTTTTATTTATTGAATCTTCAGATACCTGCTTTTAAGTCTGATGCAGCACCAAGCCGACCGGTATTAATACCGTTGGAGTCAGTATAAAGCTAATGACTAGGAAAAAAATGATTACGGAGGATCACGTGGGTGAAGTTCAGCAGCAATACCAGCTAGGTGAAGCATTTGCTCACCAATTAGATCATCAGGACCCTTTACGGGAGCTGCGCCATCAATTCAATATGCCCACCACTGCAGAGGGCAATGAAGAGTACTACTTCTGTGGTAATTCACTTGGTCTACAACCCAAGCTTGCCCAGCAGTACTTGGATGAGGTTTTAACCAACTGGGCGCAGCGAGGCGTAAAAGGACACTTTAAAGGGAATTATCCGTGGCTGCCTTATCATGAATTTCTGACTGAGCAAATGGCTTCATTAGTAGGTGCTCAGCCTTGTGAAGTGGTAATGATGAATTCACTGACAGTGAATTTACACTTAATGATGGTCAGTTTTTTTAACCCCACGGCGGAGCGGTTTAAAATAGTCATTGAAGAACATGCATTTCCCTCTGACCATTATGCTGTTATCAGCCAGCTAGCCCATCATGGTATTTCAGAGGCAGAAGGTGTACAACTGCTGTCACCAAAGCCAGGCGAGGAGTTGCTTGATGAGGTGGATATACTCAATTTGATTGAGTCAGAAGGTGACAAGATTGCGCTCATATTGTTACCTGGAGTGCAATATTATACCGGGCAGGTACTTGATATAAAGGTAATTACTCAACATGCTCATCGTAAAGGAATTATAGTAGGCGTCGATTTAGCTCATGCGGCAGGCAACATTGAATTACAGCTGCATGACTGGAATGTGGACTTTGCCTGCTGGTGCTCATATAAATATCTAAATAGTGGTCCCGGCTCTGTAGCGGGATGCTTTATTCATCAACGACATGTGACGAATACTCAATTAAAGCGATTTGCTGGTTGGTGGGGACATGATAAAACCAGTCGATTTGAGATGGTTAACCAATTTCAGCCTATTCCAACAGCCGAAGGCTGGCAGTTATCGAATCCTCCTATTTTATCATTAGCGGCCATTCGAGCTTCTCTGGATACGTTTGCCATGGCTGGGGGAATCAAACCTTTACGTGAAAAATCGGTAAAACTAACAGGCTACTTAGCTTTTTTACTCGCAAATGAACTCTCCGGTGCTATTAGTATCATTACACCTAAACACCCAATAAGAAGGGGTTGTCAGTTATCACTAAAGTGCCACACTCAACAATTAACAGGCAAACAGCTTTTTGAGCAGCTTGAAGCAAAAGGCGTCACAACGGACTGGCGGGAACCTGATGTTATAAGAGTGGCACCTGTACCTTTATACAACAGTTTTGCTGATGTCTATCAGTTTGTTCACATATTAAAAGCTATCATGCAAGGTAACGCTAATCCCAGTATTAACCACAACTTGCTCGTAGCAAAATAGTGTGTAGAAAACATCGGGGTATAGGCCAATTTAAGGACAGCAGGCCATGAAGAATAGTGATCAGGAAACAGTTGTTGTGATAGGTGGTGGGCCAGTTGGAGCTATGATGGCCACATTTCTAGCCAAGCAGGGTTTTAAGGTGACACTTTATGAAAAGCGAGCTGATTTACGTCAGCATAACCTATCAGCTGGTCGCTCGATAAACTTGGCCCTTGCTAACCGGGGTATTGATGCTTTGGCCAAGCTAGGCCTGATGAATCAAATACGACAATTGATGATTCCAATGGCTGGGCGGATGGTTCATCACCCAAATGGTGATACACAGTTCCAAGCCTATGGTCAACAACCCCATGAGGTGATTTATTCTATTTCTCGGACTGGATTAAACCAGTTGCTATTAAATGCAGCAGAAGCAACAGGTAAGGTTGGTATGCATTTTAATTATCAATGCCAACAGGTTGACTGGGATAACAATCAGCTAGTTATTCAATCGATGCAAACCAAAGCTGACCAGTGTATTAGGTTTGATCGTCTAATTGGGGCTGATGGAGCAGGCTCTATTGTACGACAGGCGTTGATTGATCGTTGTACGGGACATGATGAATATCAACCGTTAGGACATAGTTATAAAGAGCTAACCATTCCAGCAGGTCCTGATGGTCAGTTCCAGCTGACAGCAGAGGCACTCCATATCTGGCCTAGAGGCGGCTATATGATGATAGCTTTACCTAATCAAGAGGGTAGCTTTACTGTCACACTATTTTTACCTAATAAAGGCCCAAATAGTTTTGCTATATTAAACAGTCCAGAAAAAGTACAGCGTTTTTTTGCTGAGCAATTTCCTGATGCATTGCCCCTGCTGCCTTCTTTATGTGATGAGTTTTTTTCTAACCCAACTGGACACTTAGGCACTGTTCGTTGTGCACCTTGGCATTTTCAAGATAAAGGCATACTGATTGGTGATGCGGCACATGCTATTGTTCCTTTTCATGGGCAGGGAATGAACTGTGGTTTTGAAGATTGTGCTGCGCTGGCTAGTTGTGTCAGTCAATTCCATAATTGGTCAGACTGTTTTATAGAATACAATGCTCGACGCTTTTTAAATGGTAATGCAATTGCTGATATGGCCATTGAAAACTATGTTGAAATGCGTGACTCCGTATTAGATCCACACTTTTTGCTAAAGAAAACCATTGGATTTCGGCTAGAGCAGGAGTATCCGAATCATTTCATTCCACGTTATTCTATGGTGATGTTTCATCGGATACCTTATGTGGAAGCTCAACGGCGAGGAAGAATTAACGAAGCAATTCTTGAGCAATTGGCGCAAGGTATCAGTCATATTAATGAATTGGATTGGGAGTTAGCTGATCACTTGGTGCGTAGTCAGCTTAATAAGATAGGCGATATAAATAGGACAACTGATGGATAAATTAGTTAGCAGTGGTTAACAAAATAGGATTTTTAATGACACTTTTCTGCCTATTATATATCTTAATGGCCCAATCAATGCCGATAAACTAGAATTACCGTTTTAAGGGTACCGCTAAAGTGGAGCTATCTTATACTAATTGATGGTATTCACAGAGTTGCTGTTTTGGTTAATCAGCACTTAAAGCGGAGGCCTCAACACCAGGGGGAAATACATGGCCATATCAAGTGCTCTTGTCGTTGATGATTCCAAGTCTGCTCGCTATTCGCTGCGCAAAATGTTAGAGAAAATGGATGTATCCGTTGCGTTTGCAGAGTCTGGTGAGCAAGCCCTTGAGTCATTAGGTGACAGTCAACCCGATGTCATCTTTATGGATCACATGATGCCAGGTATGGATGGCTTAGAGGCGACTCAGGCAATTAAAAATAACCCCGCCTGGGCCGGTATACCTGTCGTGATGTGCACTTCGAAAGATGGTGATGAATATGCGGCAGAAGCAAAGTCTCATGGGGCTATTGGAGTGCTGCCTAAGCCAGCAACACTGAAACAAATAACCGAAATTCTGGATTCTCTTGAGCAGTTGGCGGCATTAATGCCTGAAACCTCAGTAGCAGAGGAAGAGCCTGCCGCTGTACTGTCGGGTGAGCCTACGCCAGTGGATCAAATCGAGACATTGGTACAAAATGCAGTAGAAGCCGCTGTAGCAAAAGCGGTCCAATCCACTGTAACCCCTTTGGTTCAAGAGCAGGTTCAGTCACAACTGGAATCTCAGCTAACGGCTCAATTATCAAGCCAACTAGAAAAACAGCTGCCAGACTACATAAGCCGTGCAGGCTCAGAGCTATTAAGCTCAGCACTGGCAGAAACCAAAGTGGCTTGTCAGCAATTAATTGATGAAGCACTTGTGGCTGAGCGATCAAACATCATGGCTGAGGTGCAAGCATCAGTGCAGGCTCAATTGCAAGGTCTTGCTAGTCAGGATGCTGAGACTGAAGCCAAGTTTCAAGAACTGCTTGCACCTGTTTCAGCAGAGCTCACCCAACTGCAAGAAAAAATGGCAACACCAACTTCTGCGACAATAACCTCTGAACAATTACACGAAATTAAACAAGCAGCTAAAGCGGAAGCTACCCAGGAAGCCAATAGAATTGCTGAGGAAACTACCAGTTCAACACAAAAGTTAGCAAAAATAGCAAAAGAACAAGCAACCCAAGTGACTCAACAGTTACTGGATAACCGCTCAGCTTCTCAGGAAAACCAACGGGAGCAAGTCTCTGATGAGATCAATGCAAGTATGCAATCCCTTTCTAGCCGCCTGTATTTATTGTTCGGGTTAGCGGCTGGGATTGGCATTGCTGCCGCAGCTGTCGTGTTTGCTATCAAGTAAATCGTTGACATAAGAGTCAAATGAGAAATAAGAGCCAAATGCTGATACCTAATTGCTTTTTAGTTGCGGCCTCGTTATATTGGAAAACACGTTTTAAGTCATCATCATTTTTTGTCATATGCTTTTTGTCATGGAACAATGTCAACTTATTTTCCGCCAGTTAGGGCACTTTCAATTGGAGCTTACTCCAAAAGGTGCCTTAATTGTTGAGCAAAAGGCGCTCTGGCGACTCGGTTTCTGCTAGCAGCCGAGTAAATTAAAAACTCCTCATATATTATTCTCGGCTGCGGTTCATCGCGGCCTTGCTGTTGATCTCATTTTAGCCCGATACGCCGTAGCCAAAACCTACCTGAGTAAGGGGACGCGCGTGGGTGTAGTAAAACAGGTGCAACCAAAAAAATTAGACAATCGCTTCATTGCCAGTCATCAATTGATTGGTGTTGGCCTGGCCACTTTGGCTACTGTACTATTTTCTATTAAGCCTATTTTTGTAAAACTAGCTTATCAATATGGTGTAGATAGTGTTGTATTAATGACATTAAGGATGTTGTTTTCTCTACCTTTTTATTTAGCGATCGGCTGCTGGTTGCTAATGTCTAAACGAACGCCGTTAGCACCATTAAAAACAGAGTTAGGGCCGTGCATATTAGTTGGCTTACTGGGATATTATCTAGCCAGTTATTTAGATTTAGTGGGTTTAACGATGGTTTCAGCACAGTTGGAGCGCATCATTTTATTTATATTTCCAACCATTGTTGTTATCTTGGGTCGAATTATTTATAAAACACCGATTAATGGTAAAACTAAAGGGATACTATTCATTACTTATTTAGGTGTACTATTGATATTTAGCCATGATTTTAAGGTATCCAAACATGATACGCTAACTGGTGGGGGGTACATTGTTGCCAGTGCAATTGCTTTTGCCTGTTACATGTTGTTTAGCAAACAGCGGGTGCTGAATATTGGTAGCCGAATGTTTACCTGTATTGCGATGGGTGCTGCGAGCTTGGCAATAGTCGTTCATTTTTTATTGACTCATCAACTTGCCGATTTTTTGGTCAGTGTGCCAGTACTCGGTATTGCAGCGATGATTGCTTTTGTATGCACTGTATTGCCTTCATTTTTCATTAGCGAAGCAATAGCGCGCCTAGGGGCTGAGCAAACTTCATTAGTGGCTACTTTGGGCCCAGTGATTACAGCATTTTTAGCAATCGTTGTATTAAACGAGCCCTTTACGTTTTATCATGCTGTCGGTATGGCATTAGTGATGAGTGGTATCGCTTGGTTAGGTTTACAAAAAAGTAAAAATTGATGAATTATCCCGATTAGTTTGAGTTTTTTATCTATATGTCAAAAAATAGAATTAGGGCATCATTTATAACAACTAAACAATTGTAAATACCACTGATTTTAATGGGCTACATAGAAGTTTTCTGTGGTATCCAGGCTAGACTATAACAATAGCATAAGTGTCATTAGCTGTTGTCACTGTTGTAGCGAGGGTTTCCTTAATGAACTATTCAATTTCTGTGAGTTTAACTCATTATTTTTATTATTTACTTTGCCTGGCTATATTAGCCTCCACGGTTAGTACTAATATTCAGGCCAGTGAAGAAGAGGTCATGGTCAGTGGTGAACTAACTACCTTATTTCGTTCTGCTCGGAAAGTAATTTCTGTTAATCAAGCCTTAATTAATGATGCAGCAAAAGGTGATAAAGGACTATCCGGTGCAGTGGTGATTGAAAAAGCCAAAGAAAACTATCAAGCAGCAGCTGGAAAAGCACTTGATTTAAACGAAGATAAAAACGGTGCCAAACAAGCAATGTTAGATGCCGTCAATGAGGTGATGACAGAGTCTCAAGATTGGATCAATGAGAAAGGTGTTGGTTTTAAAGGGTTTTTGCCTGCTATTTTTGCTCGTCAGGTTGCAGAAAAATTCAGCCATAAGATGGAAGGAAAATTAAAGATCAAGTTGACTGCACCAAAAAACTATGTACGTAATCGTGCTAATCGTCCTGATAAATGGGAGCATCAGATCATTGAGAAAAAATTTCGCAGTGCCGACTATGAAAAAGGCAAACCTTTTTTTGAAAAAGCTTCAGTAAAAGGTAAATCTGCCTTTCGCTATATTTTACCTGAATATTATTCAGAATCTTGCTTAGGCTGCCATGGTGAGCCTAAAGGTGAAAAAGACATTACTGGTGGGAAAAAAGAAGGAGGAAAGCTTGGAGAGCTTGGCGGAGCAATCAGTTTAATTATTTATGAATAACTGAAATGATAGGTAGCTACAAAAAAGCTAAATGGCTTAAACGATGAGAGGGTTTACTTTAACCATAGCCACTAAGATCATGCTGACCAGTGTTATTTTTGCGGTAATGGTGGCATTTGCAATCGCTTATTTGTCGATAGTGATTGGCCATGATGCAGACATTATTTCGAAACAAAGCGAAGGTGTTGATGAACAATTTCAATTTGTTGCAGAACAAAATAATTTGCTGGCTCAGCAGAAAACCAATATTGATGAGCTTAAGCTAGTTAATGAAGCAATGAAAAGTTTTGCTGATATGCGGTTTTGGCTTTATGACCTGTCAGTGAGTTGGTTGAATGAATCAGAGAGTAGTGCCGAAGAAGCAAAGGAAAAACTGGCTGGACAGCTTCAACAGATGGCTATCAAACACCCTAATGTCGTCAAAAATATCAGCGCAGAAGTAGATAAACTATATGAGCAGATGATTGAGGCTGTAGACGCCTATGTTGATAATAACCGGGTATTAGGTAATTCCTTTGTGACTAAGGTGCGAGAAAGCAGCGGCAAAGTAGATCAAATGCTGATTGGTTTACGCCAGCAGGTTCAACAAGAAACCAATGCAATTGGTGAAAAAGTTGAACAAGCGGGTGCGGCTGTCACTAAATCGGGAGAAGGTGTCAGAAAAGCAGCAAATGAGGTGGTGAGCAGTAACGAGCAGTTGCAGAAGGTGTCAATAGGGATACTCGTGGGTGTCGTCATACTCTGTGCTATTTTTAGCGTGACTTTACGCCGCGCAATTTGTACGCCCATTGAGTCATTGCGTGGTGCAGTTGAGCATGTGGAAAGTAAGTCTGATCTGACTCATCGAGTCAATGTTAGCAGCAAAGATGAGTTGGGGTTAACAGGCCAAGCATTTAATAAAATGATGGCTCAATTTCAAAGTATTGTTTCGAAAGTCAGTACAGCTTGTTTAGATTTAAATAAAGCTATTGAGAAGACTACTAAAATTATGCAAGAAACCAACACCAGTGTTTCTCAACAGCAGTTGGCCACTGATCAAGTAGCAACAGCAATTAACCAAATGTCTATTACTGTGCAACAGGTTGCTTCTAATGCTGCTCATGCTGCTGATGCAGCTTCCAACGCGAGTGATGCCGCTGCCAGTGGCCATGACGTCGTAGAGCAAACCATTAAAGTGATCGAGTCTTTATCGGAAAAAGTGGATAACGCAGGTGAAGCGATTAATCATGTGTCAAAAGAAAGTGCCAGCATTGGAACAGTATTAGATGTTATTCGTGGCGTATCGGAGCAAACTAATTTATTAGCCTTAAATGCTGCTATTGAGGCTGCTCGTGCAGGTGAGGCTGGCCGGGGCTTTGCTGTAGTCGCCGACGAGGTAAGAACTTTAGCCCAGCGAACTCAAGAATCCACTCAGGAAATCAGAACAACGATTGAACGATTACAAGATGGTATTGAAAAAGCCGTGCTTGTTATGCAAGAAGGAAAAGATAGAGCGACTGATGGAGTAGCTCAGGCGATGAAAGCAGGTGATTCACTGGAAGTCATCACCCAAGCGGTAGAACAAATTAATGACCTCAACTCACAAATTGCTACCGCAGCAGAAGAACAGGCGGCCGTAACAGACGAAATTAATAAAAATATTACTAATATTCGTGATGTTTCAGCCCAAACCTCACAAAATGCTCAACAGACAACAGATGCATGTAATAAGCAACAAACGTTGTCTAATCAATTGGCAAAATTAGTGAACCAATTTCAGGTATAAGCCTATTTCAGGTATAAACCTAGTGGTTAATGCTCCACTAGGTATTTCAAAAGCGTATTTTATACACCTCATTTTAATTAAAACTGCGCTTCTTCAGTAGACCCCGTTAATGCAGTAACCGAAGACTCTCCCCCTTGGATAATATTTGTCATGTCATCAAAATAGCCTGTGCCAACTTCTTGTTGGTGGGCCACAAAGCTGTAGCCACGTTCAGCGTCGGCAAATTCTTTTTCCTGTAATTTTACATAAGCAGCCATATCATTACGGGCGTAATCGTGGGCTAAATCAAACATGCCATGCCACATGGAGTGAATACCAGCTAAAGTAATAAACTGGAACTTATAGCCCATGGCTGATAATTCCCGCTGGAATTTTGCAATGGTGGCGTCATCTAAATGTTTTTTCCAGTTAAAGCTGGGTGAACAGTTGTAAGCCAATAGTTGATTGGGATATTTATCGCGGATCGCCTCAGCAAACTGTTTGGCTTCTTGCAAGTCTGGAGTGGCCGTTTCACACCATAATAAATCTGCATAAGGCGCGTAGGCTTGCCCTCGGGCAATGGCTTGATCAATTCCCGCTTTGGTTTGATAAAAGCCTTCTTTAGTCCGCTCATTAATAATAAATGGTGCATCATATTCATCAATATTCGAAGTAATGAGATCTGCCGCATTAGCATCTGTTCGGGCAATAATTAAAGTAGGGGTACCGGCTACATCTGCAGCCAACCGAGCAGCCGTCAGCTTTTGAATGGCTTCCCGGGTGGGCACTAATACTTTTCCTCCCATGTGACCACATTTTTTAACAGCAGCCAGCTGATCCTCAAAATGTACGCCAGATGCACCAGCTTTAATCATGGCCATTGTCAATTCATAGGCATTTAACACACCACCAAAACCCGCTTCGGCATCTGCAACAATTGGTGCAAAATAATCAATATATTTAGGATCGTCTGGGTTAATATTTTTTTGCCATTGAATTTGGTCAGCACGTAAAAAAGCATTGTTAATCCGTTCAACGACGTGGGGGACAGAATTGACAGGATATAAGGATTGATCCGGATACATGGTCAGTGCCGTATTGTTGTCAGCAGCCACTTGCCAGCCGGATAAATAAATGGCTTTCACCCCCGCTTTTACCTGCTGTACTGCTTGACCGCCAGTTAAAGCCCCTAAACTGTTGACAAAACCTTTGCCTGATTGATCATGAATTAATTGCCATAATTTTTCAGCCCCTTGTTTAGCAAAGGTGTAGTCTATTTTTATTGAACCTCTTAAGCGCACTACCTCTGTTGCCGTATATTCTCGTTTTACCTGTTGCCAACGGGGGTTATGTTGCCAATCTTGTTCAATATGGGCGATTGCTTCGGTGCGGATGTAGCTAGTCATTACCTTGACTCCTGTGGACTGGTTAGGATGTAGTTGCTACGCCAAGTATGTTTGTCAATCTTGTATTTATTGGGCTGGATTAGCCAAGTGTAGTGCATGCACAAGCTATAGCTTGAATATTTCACTGGATATCAAAGACGATGTGATCTAATGAAATATTCAGGCTAGAACAGATACTAGGAATTGTGAGATGATTTAGGAAGTTTATAGTTTTTATCTTCGGTATTTTTAAAATGAATATAGCGAGAGTGGATTTAAACTTATTAGTTTATCTTGATGTACTACTCAGAGAACGCAATGTCACTAAGGCGGCTGCTCATTTGGGGATCACCCAGCCAGCAATGAGTAATGGATTAAGGCGGTTACGGGAGTTGTTTGATGACCCTTTGTTAATTCGTACCAGTGAGGGTATGACGGCGACTGAAAGAGCCCAGGATTTGCAGCCTATCGTACGAGATGTGTTAGCCAAAATAGAGCAGGCATTACAGCCACAAAAAGCCTTTGATGCAAAACATAGTGACCGGGTTTTCCGGATTATGGCTAGTGACTATGCAGAATCCACCCTGATTCCTGAGGTGTTAAAGCGTTTGCGGCACGAAGCACCCACTGTCATTTTAGATGTACTCACCCCCAGTGATGTCAGTTTTTTAGATGTAGAGCAGGGGCGAGTGGATATGGCCATTAATCGGTTTGATGACATGCCACAGTCTTTTCATCAAACCACCATTTGGCGGGATACTTTCTCTTGCTTGATCAGTGTTGAAAACCCTCTCTTAGCCGACTTTACCTTAGCCAATTATTTACAGGCGCAACATATCTGGGTCAGTAAAACAGGTATGGGCGTTGGAGTCGGTATTACGCCACAAGATGTACAACGACTGGGCTGGGTAGACGAAGCATTGACTAAGCTGGGCAAAAAACGCAATATCAGTGTATTTACTCGACATTATCAAGTGGCTACTTTACTGGCCCAAGAAAAAGATTTAGTAGCAACCTTACCAACCAGAGCCGCATTGCTGCAGCAAAAAAATAATCAACTCGTCATTAAGCAGCCACCGTTTGAAATTCCGCCCTTTGAACTAAAAATGGCCTGGAGCCCATTGTTACAGCACAACTCTGCACATCAGTGGTTACGACGGTTAATTGTCGAAGTGGCGGGTAGGGTGAAGTAACGTAACTGATGGGCTAGATAAACAAGACAGTATCGTTTATCTAGCCCTTACACTTCAATATTTAAGGTAAATAACTATAAGCGGGTAATGTTAAAAACTCGACCAACTCATCACTGGTGGTAATTTTATCCAAAATCGCTTTGGCTTCTTCAAAACGACCTTGTTGCCAGCGTTCTTCACCTACCTCCTGTTGTACAACAGCAGCCTCCTGGTCAAGCATTTCCCTAAATAACGCTTTAGTGACAACCTGGCCATTATCCAAGGCCTTTTCATGTTGAATCCATTGCCAAATCGAAGTCCGGGATATCTCAGCGGTAGCAGCATCTTCCATTAACCCATAAATGGGTACACAACCATTACCGTTAATCCAAGCTTCAATATATTGTAATGAAACGCGAATATTACTTCGCATGCCTTGATCAGTCCGTTCGCCAGGGCAGGGGGCTAGTAAATCAGCAGCAGTAATAGCTGCATCTTGTTCACGCAGAACATGCAACTGGTTAGCTTTGTTGGTTGGAATGTATTGATCAAATACAGCCAATGCAGCCTCTGCTAAGCCTGGGTGGGCTACCCAAGTACCATCATGGCCATTACTAGCCTCCAGGGTTTTATCGGCGTTTACTTTTTCCATCACCTGTGCGTTGATTGCAGGGTCTTTGCTGGGAATAAAGGCTGCCATACCACCCATAGCCATTGCGCCACGTTTATGACACGTTTTAATTAATAATCGCGAGTAAGCACTTAAGAAAGGTTGATTCATGGTGACTTGCTGACGATCAGGTAAAACCCTGTCTGAGTGGTTTTTCAGGGTTTTGATGTAGCTAAAAATATAATCCCAGCGGCCACAGTTTAAACCCGCAATATGCTCTTTTAAGGCATATAAAATTTCGTCCATTTCAAATACAGCAGGCAGGGTTTCAATTAAAACGGTGGCTTTGATGGTGCCGGAGTCGAGCTTGAATTTTTGTTCAGTCAACTTAAAGACTTTTGACCACCAAGCGGCTTCCTGATGGCTTTGCAGCTTGGGAATATAGTAATAAACCCCTGAACCTTTAGCTAAACGTGTCTTATAATTGTGATAGAAATACAAGCCAAAATCTAATAAGCAACCGGGAATTGGCGTACCTTGGTAAGTGATATGCTTTTCAGGTAAATGCAAGCCACGTACCCGGCAAATTAACACTGCGGGGTTATCATTGAGTCGATACTCTTTACCTGTTGTAGGGTGTGTGTATTCAATGGTACCAATATTGGCATCACGTAAGTTAACCTGGCCTTGGGCAACACCTTCCCAACTGGGAGACTGAGAATCTTCAAAGTCTGCCATAAACACTTTAACATTGGCATTGAGAGCATTGATAATCATTTTACGATCAACGGGTCCAGTGATTTCAACCCGACGGTCTTGTAAATCAGCAGGTATGCCAGCAATTTTCCAGTTGCTATTTCGAACCTCAGCCGTATCAACTAAAAAATCAGGAAGAGCGCCTTTATCATAGGCCGCTTGTCGCTGCTTCCGTTCGGCTAACAACTCATTGAGCTGAGGTTGAAATTCTTTGACTAACTCATTAATAAACGCCATTGCTTCATCAGTAAAAATGGTTTTATAAGCAGGTGTTAATTCGGCATGAATAGATAAGTCAGCAATTGAAGTGGGGGTTGTCATGAGTTACACCTTAACTTTTATTAAACTTCCTTAGAAAAATAGATAGTAGGTTTTTTACTGTTATTTGATGCCAAAAAGTGTGCGGTCAACCAACAGTAAAGTCAATGAAAGGTTGGTTAAATCGAAGACTGAAAACAATATATTCGGTATTTTTCTGACTTATGAGTCTATTGTCGTAGATCAATTACTTCTCTTTATGCTATATCACCTACCGAAAATCACTAATGGTTTGATTAATTAGACAACATAGGAGTAAATCTGAAAATGATGGTTGAAAATATAACCATAAGCGAACAAACTGACCAATGGGCCTGAGCATTATACTCTTAATAGTGAATTCTATGAAAAATAAGTCAATTGTTGCCATTATTTTACTCATATCAGTCTTTCTTGCCAGCTGCTCTGCACGGCATAATTATCGTCAACAATGTGCCTCGTTAGTTAATACTACCTGGGAACGAATGGATATAGCTAAAGCGGAAGGATTTGCAGGTACTTTAAGCTATTCTAAAGCAGTGGGGCTGCTTTCTTTAGCAAAAACAGCTCAGGCAGTTGAAAAATTTCAGTCCTGTATCAAGCATGCTAATAAAGCGTTGTATTATGTGGATCAGTCCAGACGAGGACAGTAGTTGTAGCAGGCGTGGCTTGTGATTCCTCCTGATCATCCCATCGATAATCCTAGTCCGGTGGTAAAAGGAACTTGATCAGGGGTTTGGAATTTTTTGTCGTCTTGCACTAGGCTTATTATGAATTTTCGTGACCTTTCATTAAGCAGTAACAAGAAGAGAAGTAAAAATGAAACTCAAGACTATTTTTATCCTTACTCTGGCGTATCTGGTAGGCTCCTCCAGCGTATTTGCTGCAATTGATATTGTCCACCCGATTTTACGCAAAGGTTCTGATTTAGATGCTTATGCCAGCCGGCTAATTGTCTTTTTAGTAGAAAAATCTGGTGAAACTGCCAATATGACAGCCTATCGATCGGTGGTGAATGCCCAAGATAGGAAAGTCGATTTATTACAAAAAGGTGAGTTAAGTGTCGATTGGTTAGGTGCTAGTAAACAATTAGAAGATAAGCTTGTGCCTATCCGTTTTCCAGTATTTCGTGGGTTATTAGGGCACCGTATATTTATCACCAATAAAACGACTGCAGCAACACTAGGAGATATCAAAACCAAGGCTGATTTAGATAAACTGACGATGGTACAAGGCCAAGGCTGGGCTGATGTGGATGTCTTACGCTCAGGTGGTTTTAAAGTAAAAGAAATTTCCAGCTTTGAAAGTATTTTTAAACAAGTGAATGGTGGTCGTGCGCCATTATTTCCCCGAGCCGTTATTGAACCATACAGCGAAGTGGCCAGTAGAGTAGATAAACTACCTGAGTTAGTGGTAGATGATAAATTAATGGTGGTGTACAAGTTCCCTATGTTTCTCTTTGTATCTCCTGCTGATAAGCACAAACCTTTAGCCGATGCTTTAACCAACGGTTTCAAAAAAGCCTATGAAGATGGTTCATTTCTTAAATACTTTGAGAATGACCCGCTGGTTAAAAGTACCTTTGAAAAAGTAAAAATGGATCAGCGCACGGTATTTACTATCGATAATCCTCACTTAAGTGAGGAAACCAAAGCAATTGATGATAAGTACTGGATGAAAACCAAGTAAATTTAATTAGCAGCACTTTTATTAAAAGTGCTGCTAACACAGTTTTGTTGCTTTGTTAAAAAGTAAAAGATTTATTACATTAGTGTACGACTGATGTCAGCAGCAATCCCGACTGAGAATGCACTTCCACCAAAGGTTTCATCTTCTGCATCGTCATCATAGTAGACATATTGAGCAAAAGTAGAAACACCTTTACCTAAAGCATATTCTGCAAGAAAGAAGACTGCATTACCTTCATCATCGTTTCCATCAGGAGCTACTACGCTTCCTTTAAAAATAGTGCTTGCAGGACCATCATTATCAGACTTAAAACCATTAACACCTGTTTTGAAAGTCCAATCATTCATACTTAATCCAACACCTAAACCATAGGTTTGAGTATCATCCTCTTCATCTTGATAAGTACCAAACACACTAAAATCACCAAATGAGACAGAGAAGCCAAGAGAAGTGACGCCTAACTCGGTGGCAGGGTATTCATTATCGGAATCGAAGCGAGATATACCAAAATAGAAAGTATCATCTGAGTAGTTGATTCCAAAAATGGTAGCATCAACCTCACTGTCATTATCAACTGTAGGTTGAGTATCAGTAGCTAGTTGAATGTAGCCATGAAAACCACCCATTGTAGGCGTAACATAACTGATTGCATTACCTACCCGGTCAGGAGTAAATAAGAAGGTACCTGAATCGTTTTTAAAGGTATCAATCTTTTTGGTGTCAGCTAGAATATTATTTTGCCGGCCAAAAATAAACTCTCCAAAGTCTCCTTGTAGACTGACATTGGCTTTTCGTAAACTCACACTGCCAGTGTCTGTTGAGCTAAGAGCATTACTATTGACAGGTAAGTTATATTCAATTTGCCAACGGGCTTTTGTGCCGCTCATATTATTAAGAACATGAGCTCCTTTTAACCCCATTCTCGCTTTATCAACAAAGGTATCTAAATCTTTCGCTTCTCGGTTGACTGAACGAACTTCTATCTCCCCATAAAGTTCAATATCATCATCTTTGCCATGACTGGCGGCTAAAATTGAATTGGAAGCAACGCTTGCGACAACGGCAAAAGATACAAGCGATACTAGCTTGGTGGATTTCATCGATCCCTCCTGATGGTCTAATTCCCTTTATTTATAGCTTTCGCGAATGATTTTTGTGGTTTGTTGTGTTTAGGTTAGCCCCCCTAAAAACCACTCGCTTTGGCTATATTTTTGATTGAAAATCTATTCTGCGAGACTGCCTGACAAAATGTCACTCTATAGAATAGCAATGAAAAGCACAATCATAGTCATTATAGTCGGTAAAAATTAATTTCTTGTTTCACCGACAGTTGCAGTCAGTATAGATTTGGTAATTGAAAGGGTAAAGTATACTTTATCTTGGCTATCACAATTTTTATAAATTTGATGAAAAATTCCTGCTACTCGTTAGTTTAATCATTATCTAATAACGAGTAGCAGTTTTTTGAAGGTTGTTAATTTATTGAAGGTTTTTGAGTGAGCGAGTCATTACTTTTTTGGGTGAGTTTACTCAACAATTGTTGAATATCAACAAAAATGCTATATAAAGCAGGAATTAAAAATAAGGTGATGACAGTAGCAAACAAAATTCCAAAGCCTAAAGCGACAGCCATGGGTATCACAATCTGGGCCTGTAAGCTTTGTTCTAAGATGATAGGCACTAACCCTAAAAAGGTTGTGACAGACGTCAGCATAATTGCCCTGAAGCGAGACTTACCTGATTTTAAAATGGCCTCGGATACAGTTTCTCCCTGCTTGAGGGATTGATTAATAAAGTCCACCAAAATTAAACTGTCATTAACCAATACGCCTGCCAGTGCAATTAATCCATAAATTGACATCATGCTCAGGGATAAATCAAATAGCCAGTGTCCGGCGACTGCGCCAATCAGACCAAAAGGAATAATGGCCATGATTAACAGAGGCTGGCTATACGACTTAAGCGGTATGGCAATTAAGGCATAAATTAACAGTAAAGCAAACAAAGCCGCCGTAATCATCTTTTGTTTGGTTTGCTGCTCTTCCAGACTGGCTCCCTCCAGCTCTGTTGACAGGGAGGGATAACGGGTTTTTAGTTGCGGAATAAAAGTTTCTTCCAACGCTTTAATGACGGTTTGTGGCTCAATTTTGCCAGGGTCAATATCAGCACTGATTGTCACCACATTTTTACCATTAAGGCGACGAATAGATGCGGGAGCCGCTTGCTCAGTCCAGCTAACAGCCTGATTCAACGGCATGCTGTTGCTACCATCCACTCGGGCTTTAAAATTACCTACATCACCTAAATGAGAGCGATCTGCTTTAGGGTAACGTAAAACCACCGTGACTTCTGATGTGTCGCGCTGGAATTTTTGCACTTCTTCTCCATGCACCCCCTGACGAAGTTGGCCACCGATATCTGCTAATTGCAACTGAAAAGCTCTGGCCTCCGGTAGTAGGCTTAACACCTGATCAGGCTGTGGTGAGCTATAGCTGCTTTCAATATCAAATACACCCTCATAACTGGCTAAATGAGCTTTAAATTCGTTGACTGCATTGGTTAATTCAGTCTCATTACGGCTGGAGAGTTGATAAAACACGGGAGCACCGCCACCAGCATTGGTGCTGGAATCAAAATTCAGTTGTTTAACGCCAGGTAATATGCCAACTGCTTCTCGCCATTGTTCGGTGATAGCATTTGCATCTAACTGTCGTGTTTCTGATTTAGTCAGTTCTACAATGACATCACCTTCCTGTTCATCGTCAGTATAGGTCAGCATATGTTTGACCAGGCGTTGATTGGAATTGATTTGTGTATAGTCTTGGTCAATGGTGGCCAGAGCCTGCTCAATCTGTTGTAGTGTTTTATTACGTGCTTCATTGGAGGTGCCTTCGTTCATGGTTAAGGCGACTTCAATAAAATCGGAAGGCACATTGGGGAAAAATATAAAGCGAACAATGCCCCCTTGTAGTACACCTACGGTAATAATTAACATACCGATAAAAATGGCAATGGTTGTATATCGATGTGCTAGGGCTTTAGTTAGCCAGGGCTGATAATAACGTTGGATAAACCCTTGTAGCTTGCTATCAAACCAGTCTTGTAATCGAGTTAGCCAAGTGCGTTGATTAGCGACATATTTCATATGTACTAAATGGGCGGGCAAAATCAGCTTAGACTCAACGAGGGAGAAAAATAAACAAAGCATTACAACGACGGCAATGGACTCAAAAAAAGGTGCAGCTGTACCACCCACGGTTAAAATAGGGGCAAAAGCTGCCATCGTGGTCAGCACCCCAAAAGTGGCAGGCACCACTACCCGATGAACACCTGCCACCACACTTTGATGACTATGGCCACGGTTGACGATTTCGCTGTAAGCGCTTTCGCCAATAATAATGGCATCATCAACTACTACCCCTAATACCAGGATAAATGCAAACAAGCTGACAATATTAATAAAAACGGGAAATGGGCCAATGGGCATCAGCCAGATTGCACCTAAAAAGCTAATGGGGATACCTAACACCACCCAGAAGGCAACACGAATGCGTAAAAACAGGGTAAGCACTAGAAAGACCAGCAGTGCGCCCACCCCCATGTTTTCCAGCATCATATTGAGGCGACCTTGTAGGTAAAATGAGGTATCTCCCCAGTAATCAATACGTAAAGTGTCGGGTAAAGAGGCTTGTTTTTGGGTTATGTATTGTTTAACAGCAGCAGAAGAGGCCATTTCATCATCACCAGCCGCTTCTACAGATAATCCAATAGACATTTTTTGGTTAAACCGAGAAAAAATTCCGGTATCTTCATAACCATCAGTGACAGTTGCAATATCCCCTAAACGAAGTAGTGAGCCATCTTGGTTTGCACGGATAATAATGTCTCGAAATTCTGTTTCCGATTGTGCCTGGCCTTCAGCTCGTAACTGAATTGTGCCATTTTTTGTTTTTATCGTGCCGCCAGCAATATCGACTGAACTATTGCGAATTGCCTCCGCTACTGCGGCAAAGGTTAAACCATAGGTTTGCAGCTGGGTTTCGGTAATTTCAATCGCTATTTCAGCACTGCGTGCTCCAAAAATATTTGCTTTGCTGACTTCCGGTAACGCTTGAATTTCATCTCTTACTTCCAGGCTGATTTGATGCAAAGTGGAATAGCTAACATCCCCAAAGAGAGCCACCCAAATAACCCGGTTTTTGGGAGTCACTTTACGAATAGCCGGTTTTTCAACGGCTTTTGGAAAGCTGGTAATACTATCGACGGCTGTTCGTACCTCATCAAGCTTTTCATTGATATCAAAGCCTTTTTCAATGTCCAAGATAACAACGGTATAACCCTGTTCGACTCGGGCATCCATTTTTTTGATACCTGCAATAGCTCGAACAGCAGACTCCACTCGCAGGGTAACACTTTGGGCAACTTCACTGGGGGATGCGCCAGGGTAATCAACAGACACCACGATAGTGTCGAGTTTTATGTCAGGAAACATCTGCTTTTTGATGGTAAAAGCAGAACCGATTCCCAACGCAATTAAAAACAACATTAACAAATTAGCGGCTACCGAATTTGCAGCAAACCAGCCAATGATTCCTTTCTTATAGGGTGTATTTGACAGCATAATTACCCCTCACTTGGTGTATCATTGGCAGATGAAACGTCTGTGCCTGGTGCTTGATCGGCACGAGTCTGTTGTTGATGGGATAAGTGTTTGTGAGATAGTTGTTTATGGGATAGTTGTTTATGAGATGGCTGTTTAGCACTGGCTTGGATGTTGTTTTTTTCATTCAATTGGGCAACGGCCTGTTTTTTAGCTGCAGATTGCTCAGTATTATTTTGTACAACAACTGCTGCACCGTTTATAGGAGAGGGGATGGCCGTTAGACAAAGCTGGTCACCCGTTTTTAAACCTGACTGCAAGTAGGCCAAAGCCTCACCTTCTCTTACAACAGATACTTTGCGTAGTTGCAAGGTGTTGTTCTTATCAACCACGAGTAACTGCTGGTTTTTACGTAGCAAGTGCCGTGGTATTGGTGTTAGGTTATTCATTGTCACCCCAGTAATCGCGGCTTTCACAAAAGTACCTAGATGCAACGGTGCTTGTTGGTTATTTTTCTGTAGCCCATAGGGGTCTGCAATTCGAGCGACTACATAATGCATCCGGGTTTTTTCATCAATCACGCCTTCTTGGCGGGTGATTTGAGCTTGCCAAGTCGCTGCTGAAGCGGCATTCCAGATACTTAAGGTGGCAGCTGGGCCGGTAGTTTGATTATGACCGAATTCAGGTAATTGTAGAAAAGCTAAATCACTGCGCTTAATGGGTAAGCGAACTTCAGCATAATCAGTGGCAAAAATAACCCCTAAAGGGTTACTGGCGCTGACAAACTGTCCAACATCAACCTGTTTGGTTTTCACCATACCATCATAGGGGGCATGGATAGTGGTTTGTGCCAGATAATGTTTGGCTTTTTTCAAGTCAGCCTGGGCTGCTTTAACCGCTGCTTGAGCTTCTATTATATAAGGCTTGCGTAGTACTAAGTCACTGGCTTGCTTTACGTGTCTTCCTTCTCTTAGCCAGTCCTTTTTAGCGGTGGTGGCTTTGCCTTGCTCTTCTATTAATTTAGCCTTGGCTTGGGCTAGTTGGGCCTTTGCTTGTTCAACAGCAACCTGATAGTCAAGAGGGTCAATCTTTAGCAAAGTATCGCCAGCCTTGAAAGTACCACCACTAACAAACGCCGGAGCGATAGCAGTCACTTTGCCTGAGACTTGTGATACTAAGGTAGTTTCTGTACGGGGTTGAACAGCCCCCTGACTGGTAATAGTAAATTGAATTTGAGTAGGTTTAACCGATTGGGTTTCTACTGGGAGCTTGGCCATGGGTTTAGCCGCATTTGTTGGGGCTTGTTCGGTGTTGCTTAGCTGCCAATTGAGAACAAGGGCGCCTGTTAGTATGCCAATAGGGGCGAGAACCTTCAGCCAATTCATAACAAAGTACTCCTGGTTGAAATTGCTGGATGAAATGACTTGCTTCAAATTCAGGTAGCGTATTGGAAGAGCCTGTCTGTCAATGAAGTTAAATTGTTCTACAGCAATCTCGCTGGATAAAATAGATGAGTAAAAATGGCGACTACAATAACAGGAAATTGGTAAGGTCGGCAAAACCTATTAAGTGTAGCCCCTAGAAAATCATTCGTCTTGACTAAATTAACACGGGGCCTTTTGGGGAAACGCTAACAGAGCTGAAAACACCAGCTATGCTTATATGGTGCATCTCTGTGAATAAATGGTTGATGTTATGTTGGAGTTAAAATGGAGGAAAAGGCTGGTATTAGTAGCACTTGGATTTGTGGTCAGTAATAACAATAGTGCCCGTGATGGCATTCAAGTAGAGCTGCGCACCCACATCGCTCCGCCATATCAAGTGAAAGTCGATGAGGTACTAACCGGTGAGGCGGTTGAGTCTGTTAAGTGTGTCTTTAAAACACTCGATAAGCGCTACAATATTAAGCTAATGCCTTGGAACCGTGCCATTAAAGAAGTTGAAACCGAGCAGGCTCATGGCTATTTTGCGGTTGCTGAAGACAGTAATATTAATTTATTTGCGACATTATCGGCGCCATTGATTTTAGAAAAATGGTCATGGTTTTTTAGTCGAAAATTACACCCTAAACGGCAACGAAATAGTTTTAGGCATGCTTTAATTGGTGTGCTAAGTGACTCCAATGAGGCTATCTGGCTTGAGAGACGTGGTTATAAAATTGCTTCAAAAGCACGCTCATTAGAATTGCTTGTTAATCAATTGGAGCGGGGTAGAGTAGAGGTTGTATTATCTAATAGCCAAATATTTCACCGAGAATTGATTAAGGCAGGGATAGAAAATGATGTCCAATCAATGTTTACTAAATTCACGCCTTTAGGCATGTATTTTTCCAATTCTTTTATAAAGAAAAACCCCTATTTTATAAAACGATTTAATCAAGCGGTAGGGCCTTGCACACTACAACAAATCAAATTAACGAATCAAGATCGCTTATTATTATTGCAATTGGCCAATAGCCGCTTACGGGCGATTGCTAACCAGCCAGTTGTATTAACGGCCTTAGCCGAGCAAAATGCTAAGCATCGGATGTTAACGTTACAGCAAGAACTTACCTTAGACCAGCAGTGGCTGGATGAACTGAAAGAAAAGGAGCAACCTCTCATAAGCTCTGTGCTAGCCAATAAGTTATCTCGTTATTTACAAGAGGTAAAAAAAACATCAAATGGTTTATTTGCTGAAATTTTTGTAATGGATATAAAAGGTCTTAACGTTGGGCAAAGTGATATTACCTCAGACTATTGGCAAGGCGATGAAAGTAAATATAAAAATACAGTACTTATTGGTAAAGATGCTATTTTTATTGATGAAATCCAATTTGATGAGTCTAGTCAACATTTTCAAGCTCAAGTGAGCTTATCAATTGCAGACCCTAAAACTGGCCGGGTGAGTGGTGCCATTACGTTTGGTATTGATGTTGAAAAAGCATTACAACAATACTAATGGGCATCAACATACTTAATTAACATCAGCTGCTGTACATTCTTCTATAATTTAAAGAGGAAAGTATGGCAAAAGGATGGTCACTATCATGCCTTTACTGACTTATAACCACTTAAATGCCCGGGTTTTCAAGGCGCCCCCTAGTATTGACAGCAGTACTATTCATCGTTTAGGCAAGGATATAACAGACAGTGCAGCGGATGTGGTATTAGATTGTCGGTTTACAGACTATATTGATGTGACAGGTTTTCGCTGGTTAATGAATATACAAGAAAAACAGCAGTACAAAGGAAAAGACATGGCATTGGTTAATGTAACTGGTGATTTTTTAAGGTTATTGTCAGTGCTTCATGCCAATCACTTGTTGCAAATATATGATGATATTGAATCATATATAACCCATAAAGAGTATTCATAAAGCCCTCATTATTTAACTGCCCGCCTATAAAAAAGTTGCCATTAGCCAGCAGCACACTAGAATAGACGACCCTGGTTTATTGAAAGGTTAAGGGTGTCGTAGTGTGACAGCATTTGAAACAATTCTTGAAGAAGGCACAAGTAACCGTACCTTGGCAACGGATGTGACCAAGGCGGTACGTTCCAGCCTGATAATGCGACCAATCTATGAATTACCCACCCGTATTTATCGGCAAGTAGGGCAGGATAGCGAGCCTAACTTACTGGAGCACGTCGATTTAATGTGGCTTGCCTTTGCTACTCTGGATATCATTGCAGAGCTTACCGAATATCAGGTGGGTGCCAGCCGCACTGAGATTTTACAACACTTGTTTCCTTTAGCTGAAGCTCAACTCCAGGCGCAACAGATTCAGGTACCACCCAGTGTACTCAAGAACCTGTTAGGAAAAGTGTTTGATCACCTGGTTAATCGAGATAATCGCTATCTGCCGTTTACTTATCGCTTTTACGATGGGGCTCAGCACCAGTTTCACACCCGCAAATTCTGGTTGATCAAGGCTGTTTATACTGGTCAGGGCAAGGAGTCGTTTTTTGCCCTGACTGATGAAGGTTATGTGGCTTACTTTGGGCTTCATGAAAGCAGTGCCTTGGATGCTGCCGCTATTGGCAACTTGCGTATTAAGCTGTTAATTGAACGGGGCAATGTGGATGATGCTTTAACCGCGACAGACCAAAATCGTAAGCAGTGTTTACGTAAATCAAATGAAGTACGCGATGTACGTCGTAGTATTGAGCGTAATATTCAAGCCGTGGATTTTCGACACATTAATCAGCTCGCTGATGAAGGCGCTGATCAAGCCACGCAGATTCAGCAGGAAAGTGGCCGGTTGCATCACCTGGTATTGGATAATCTGGATAAAAACAGTGATGAAGAGGAGCTTCGTTACAAGCTTCAACAACTGGCAGAAAATTTGGAGCAATTAAATATCCAGCAAATGAAGCTGGTCAATCAACTACAAAAACTGCCGGATGACTTCAATGATCATAGTCATAAACTGTTCCGGCGCCGCTCCATTGGGATAATGCCAGCTATGGATACCATTACCCGACGGTTGTTTGCTACCCCGGAAGCACAGGCAGCAGCCGTTGGAGTAGAGTTTATTGCCCGATTTGATCCGCCTCTACGTCAACCTTTATTTGATCCTGGGTCAATGATTGATGCTATTGATCGGGCCCTTGAGCGGCAAAATGCATCAGGTGACATCTATCAGCAAGTGGAAGAAGAAGCGGCTGAGTTAATTGAGTATTTCCAGCCAGAATTAAATGATGAGCTAATGGGTGAAGCACTCAAGCTATTATTTAACGCGGTGGCTGGTGAGCCGGTGTTATTAAGCCAATTACTCACCCAAGCCACTGCACCGCTTACTCCTTTAGCAGATAAGTTACAACCATTATTGCCAGTTGCTATGGCAATGCAGGTTTTTCAGTGTGTTGTTGATCACCGTCTGGCAGAAAAATATCACCTGCAAATAGAACCTCAAGCTGACCAGCATGTAAGACTGCTGTTGCCCGATGGTCGTTTATATCGTGGTCATGAGTTGTTGTTAACCAGCACCCATCCTAGCATCTTTTCAATCGCTACTGACCAGGCTTAAGTTTTTTAGGATAGTTCCATGACATACCTTGACGAAGACAGCTTTCAACAAGCCAATCGACTGATTTATTTAAGCCTGATTTACAGTAACGGTAATAGGCGGGCATTGAGTCAATATATGGAAGAAATGACTGAGTTGCTGCAGAAATTTCGTTCCAGCGAGCCTTTTCAACAGTTGGTGGAAGCCGGCTTAAAAGCGATGGAGTTGCAAATTTTAACCATTACCAGTGATGGCTTACGTTTGTCAGCCCGCCATGCCAATAGCTTTTTTGCTACAACATTAACCGATTACGGTAAAATGCTGGCTCGCAGTGATAATAAAGCCGCTGATTTATTATGTGTGCACTGTGCCATTGCCACTGCATTATTTCCCAATGAAACAGACTTGGATGCCCCTGTTGAAGATTTAGGGGTAGTGATGGTGGAAGACATTATTCAAGTACTCCGCCGGTTTGCCGACCAGGAACAAAAGCTACCTGCTGAAGATGATATTCTCGATCCACAAGTGCGGACGGCTGCCCAGCGGATTCGTGAACTACCTGAAGAAAACCCCGACAGTAAACGTGCAGGAGCAGGGGCTAGCTGGCTGGCATTGATCAATCGAGTGTTAGAACATTTGGTCAGCACTGATTATTTGCTGGCATTTGAGGATCATCAGGAAGACGTGATTGAATATCGACCCACCCCGGCCTATCAAGCGGCATTACGCCAGGCGGCCGTTTATGCATTTCATCATTTTCGAAATGTGGCAACCGGACAAGACCCACAGCTGAAAACACCGGGAACAGGGCCTGATCAAGAGTCTGAATCCCCACAACTAACTGAGCAACCAGAGACAGAGGTGAACTAAGGTGTATCGGCTGTGTAAATTCTTTGTCAGTGATATTGTGGCAGGCAGTAATATTTTAAAAAATGGTTATTTTCCTATTTTTAAGGAAGGAGAGCGGCCTGATCACGGCGTGTTATTTGCCGCCAATGGTACCTGTAAAACGACGTTATTATCCTTTTTATTAGGGGTTTTTTGTCCAGAAAAACGTCGCTTTGTTCAGTATCTGCAGTCCAGTGGTGACAAAACCATGGAGCAGTATTTAATCCCAGGTCGCCCAGCGGTGGTGGCGGTTGATTTGGTGACAACTGGTGAAAGTAATTTATTTGAAGCAGAGCCCGAAGAACACATTGTATTAGGACAATTATTATTTCGCCATAAAAGTGCGACAGATCGCGTCGATCGTTATTTTTTTATTGCCAATCATGCGGATTTATTTGATCAACTTAAACTGCAATGGGATGAACTGCTAGCACAAGATCAGCCTTATACCGCTGTACGGGAATTTTTAAGCCCACGGGTACAACAAACCCAGTCCCAAAAAGAATGGGAAGAAAAACTGGAAAACCTGGGGCTGGACCCTTGGTTAATGAGCCGTCAGGTGGATTTTGCCCGTAGTGAAGGGGGGATAAAGGATGCTTTTAAGTTTAAAACTGAAGCAGAATTTATCAGTTTTTTTCTGGGCTGTGTGGCTGATATGGAAGCCGCCCAAGAGTTACGGGCCAATACAGAACAGTCTATTACCAAAATGCAAGACCGCCCAGTTAAACAACGACAATTAACGGCGGTTAGAAAAATTCAACAACAGTTGCAGGATTTTGATCAAAAAGCAGCAGAGTGGCGTCAGGCTAAAAGTGAAGCAGATACTAATCAAGCCCAGTTAGCAGAAGCGGCCTTTTTACTGAATAAAGCTTATATAAAATCCGATGAAAAATTGCAACAAGCCTCTGAGCAGCTGAATACACTCAAACAAGAACAGCAACAGGCGTTGCTTAAATCTGAAGTAGCAAGCGTGAATAAGCTGGTTGTCCAAGAAGCGCAATTGCAGCAGATATATGATGCAATTGCTCAACAGCTGAAGGATAAAGAACAGCAAAAAACAGCGGTTATTGCAGAAAGGGAAGCAATTAACGCAGCGGATTATATTGCCTCAATTCAGGCGTTAACCAGTAAGGAGCAAACCAAACTCCAAGCATTACGGCAAGCGGATAATCAACTTTCACCGGTGCGAGAAGAAATCAACCGGCGAGCTTGTCAATATCATTTTCGTTTAACCCATGAACGGGCACAATTGCAAACCGGTTTACAAGCATTACATAGCCAACAGCAGCAGTATGCTCAACAGCTTGGAGAGCAAAAGCAACAACAGTACACCATCCGTCAGCAGCAGGATCAAAACAATGCGGCCATTACTCGGCTGACAACTCAGCTAGAAAGTGCTCAAATCAGCCAGCAATCCTTACCACTTGAAAATAATGAAACACCCTCACAGGCGCAAGTTCGCCTGGCAGAGCTGGTCGAACAAACAGAAGAACAATTAGAAAATTATCGTTTAAAGATAGATCAATTAGAGCAAACCCGACGTAAGCAGGATAACGAACAGCTGCCATTACAACAAAAACTGGCTGCAGCCGAGCAACTGCTTGGTCAATTAGAGCAGCAACAGCAGCAAGCAGAACAATTGCGAGAACAATTGTTGGCGAATGAGCAACTTATTACGTTAACGGGTAACCATCACTTTGAACCGACGAGTGCCGAACTGACGGGCAAAGTAGAAGAGGTGATTAATCGACGTCACCAGTCTATAGATGAGCTAAAGGAAGCACGCTGGCGATTGGAAAGTGAGCTTAAACAATGGGAACAGTTAAAGTCGTTAGCGGTTGATTCACAAACGCAACAGCTGTTGCAGTATTTTTATGATGAACATGAATTTACCCCTGTTCAGTTAAAAGCGTATCCGGACTATTTAACCAGTTATTACAAGGATGATCCGGACCAAGTGGCTGCTTTTTTACAGCGGGATCCTGGGCGGTTTACGGGTATTTATGCAGCTAATCAGGCAATTATCGATAAAATACAACAGTTGGATATTCCTGACTGGTTAAACCGGCCAATTATTATTTCACTACCCTGTAGCGGGTTGGCAGAGGTCACGGCTACAGAACACTATGTCGTCACCCCCAATGATCCGAATATTTACAGCGAACAATACATCAACCAGTTAAAAAGCCGCTTAAATGAGCAGTTGCAAACCAATATATCAGAAGCAACAGCCATTAATCAGCAATTAATCCAATGGCAAATAGCCCTGCAACAACTCAACCACTATCGTAGTCTATTTCCTGATACAATCGCTGTGGCTGCCACGGAAGAGCGGGTAGTGAGTCAAAACCAGACTGTTGAGCATTTACGGCAACAGCTGGATTTATTAAAGGAGCAACGAGAAAAAACCCTTGCCAACCAAGAATCAACAGCCCAGCAAGCGCAACGGTATCAACAACAATTGCATAAATACCAGCAGTATTTAAGCACCATTACTCAATGGTTAGGTCAGTATGAGAATTTAGGGCAATGGCAACAGGCGCTACAACAACATCAAGAGCAGCAAATTGTTTTAAATAAAGATTGGGATAAGCTGGTTGAAACGATTGAATCTGTACAACAACAAGTGGTTGAATTAACGGGGCAGCAGTCAGTCAAACAAACAGAACTAAAACGGTTAGACCAGCTCGCAAATGATGTACCTGTTAGTGAAGAGCTGACATTATCCAAGCCTGATCAACAAGAAGCATTACAGCATGATATTAGTGTATTACGCCAACTGCATGAACAAGCTCAAGAAACCCAGCGCCAGCTAGTCACTGAATTAGGTATTACGGCATTAAATAACGAATTAAATGAATTAACCAAAGCGAAGCAGGAAGCGAAAACAGATTTCGCTAACTATCAAGAAAACCATCGGTTTGATCAGACACTAGCAGAGCAGTGGGCTGCACAAAGTAAACTAAACCGTCATGACCAATTAGATCAGTTATCAACACAATTAGAGGCCATTATTGAACAGGCCGCAGAGTTAAAAGCGAATAAGGATAAAAAAGCTGAAGACCTTGTTCGTTGTCAGAAGCAGCTAAAGGCAAAGGCAAAGAATAAAATCATCCCAAGTATTGCTACTGAAGAAATCCTGGCAGAGGATTTAGATGTACTATTACATCGGTTCCGTCATGAAGAAGAAAGTAATCGAGCAAACTACAACACCTTAGGTGAGCAAATTCCTCCATTTGAAAAGCGATTAGCTGAAATACAACAATTATCCAATACCTTATCAGTCGCCAAAGCGACGGTTAGTGCCTATGAACCATTGTGGGATGAAGAATCCCCCAGAATGGAGTGGCCTGACTTACTCTTTGCTGAAACACCAGCAGCCAGTGCTGAAGCAATGGCTGATCAGGTTAAACAACTGGCAAAAAGTCAAAAAAACCGGGAGGATTTTGTCAAACGCTGTCGTGATAAACTGGGTAATGCATTTGAGCAATTGCAAGCAAAACTGCAGGATGAAAAACTCAAACAACAGTTGCCGGCCATTGTTGATGAGTTAGCTCGTCATGACGCAAATTCCCTGGGTAATCAATGCGAAGAGCTGTTAGATAAAGCAGAGCAAATTGCCTTGAATATTGAAGGTGATTTATCCCGTTCAGAACAATTTGTTAAAGCGTTAGTGGGTACCTTACTACAACATACCAAGGAATATCACCAAAAATTACAGGCTGCGGCCAAGGTGATTATTCCTGAAGATGTGTATATTTATGGGGGGAAACCCATATTAAAGTCAGGTTCACGCTTAGATTTCAACAAAAATTACGATGTGTTCCATAGCAGTATTGAGCGTTGGTTTGAAGAGTTAATTGAGCATGGACGCCTACCTGAAGTGAACCCTACGGCGGGTAATGTATTAGGCGCTGAATTACTTTACCGGTTATTACGTGCTTCTATGGCTAAAGATAAATTCGGTATCCATCTATTAAAGTGTGATGATACTGGGCGCCATTATGAGCCAGTGGGTAAGGATTTAGGTTCCGGTGGTGAGGCTTTAACTACAGCAGTACTGTTGTATTCTTTGTTAGCGGCTATGCGGCAAAAGCGGCGTCATCGTGCTGATGAACGAATTCCTGCTTTCTTAATCGCCGATAATCCGCTAGGGGTATGTAACCGCTCGGACTTTTTGGATGCTCAGTTAAAAGTAGCCCGTTCAATGGGGATACAATGTGTGTATTTAACGGGAATTAATGATCGAGAGTCACTGAGTATTTTTGAACACCGGGTTGCTATCAGAAAAACTACCCGACAGTTGCAGGTTGATAATACGCCTTATGTATTGTTGGAAGTGATAGAGCAGCATGTGGAAACAGCTTAAATAAGGAAAAAGGGGTTGCATAAACGATACAGAACACGCAGACAGTTGAATGCTCCTTGCATAAACTGCATTCCCATCATCCTTGATGGTCACTGCTCTAATCGGCATCCATGCCTCATAAGGTTCTGGATCGTTCATCCAACCCCAGTTGAACAGCGTAGGTGGCGAGAAATCCAGTACCTGATATGGGAAACAGAAGATAGAACGCCCTGTTATCCCATATCCACGAACGTTTGCGACGAACTACAAGAGAATTTTTAAAAAAGGAATGCGGTAACCAATGGATCAAGTCGTCGAGCAGGCCATTAAACAACAAGTACTGGCTATTTTCGCTGAATCGAAAAATAAACCCACTTATGTTGAAAAAGCACTTTTTCTAATCACTAGGTGGCGTACTCCTATTTTAAATGTAATTTTTTAATTCAAAATTTACTGTTGTATTAATTAATTTTAAATCGGCCTACTCATTAATATTGTCTCTAATAATTATTCTACTCTAGGCTAAAAATAATAAGGCACTATTTTTATTAAATCAAACAGCATAACACCTATTTAAAACCAATAACAAAGTTAAAAAAATTAGTCCGTATGCAACAAATATCAGAATAGCTTTTCTGATAGCATCAAGTGTGTAAAACCTTACCAAGAGGTATTTAAGTTAATTCTTAAGTATTCTTAATTGTAGAATAATTGAAAATCATTTATTAGCCTGAAGCAAGGTAAGCCAGTGTTCATATGCCCAAAAAGCAGATGTTTCATAAGTGTCATTGACCAATCACCCAGCTTATTTACAGATAATTTACACATATATTCTGCTGATGAAACACAATGAAATATCATGACTAAATTGGTATGCCCTTTGCGCGTGAGTATTAGGTAAATCATGCATTTTAATTTAGAAGAAGTAACACTTGATAGTAATAAAAAATCGCCCCGTAGTTCAGAGAACTCTGACCAGCTGCCTCCTCAATCTGAGTTTTTTCACAATAGCGGCCGTTATATTGATCACTTTTTTGAGAAATTAAAATACGGCTATCAGTGTATTCAAGCAAAAGAAGCGCAAGGGCCGAAATTTCCAGTTAACGCATTTTGTTATGAAGAGAAAATAGAAAAAAACTTGATTTGTGAGACAGGTAAAAATAGTGAACAGGTGTTGGAAGCTTTAGCGAATATTGTTGATGGTAGTATCAGGCCACAATCTCCCCATGCAGTCTTTAATATGGTACCTAACCCCATGTTGGACACCATTGTCGCTGCATCCCTAATGCAACTTTATAATGTGAATGCGATTATGGACACTTACGGTGGGAAAGCATTGTTGTTTGAACAGCAAGTTGCCCGGAGCATAGGGAAGTTGATCGGATGGGATCAGGCAACAGGAATTGCCTGTAATGGTGGCAAAATCACTCTTTTTTATGCGATTAAGTCTGCTATCACTCGCATAGCGTCTGACGCTGATCAAAAGGGTATACCAAATGATTTAGTCATTTTAACCGCAGATGGGGCACATTATTCATTAGAACACACATGCAGTCTATTAGGGCTGGGGACCCAGCAATGTATTCGGGTTCCCATTCATTCATCAAATGGTATGCAGGCCAATGAATTGAAAGCAGCGTTTGAGTCGCAAATTGCTAAAGGGAAACGAGTGGCGGCGATTATTGCTTGTGGAGGGACTACGCTGGATTTTCTTTGTGATAACACGCAAGTGATCCATAATACAGTAACTGAAGTAGTTGATAGCCATCAACTGGATTATTTTCCTTATTTACATCTGGATAGTGTTATTGGCTGGTTGTGGTTCAGCTTTTTACAAGCACCGACGAGTATCTATCAGAAGATGAATATTCATCCTGACATTCAGTTAAAAATTCAATCGGTCTTGGATAAATTACAAGGCATGCATAGATTTGATTCGTTTGGGGTCGACTTTCATAAAAATGCACTTTGCCCCTATGCTTCAAGTTTTTTTATTAGTAAAGCATTGGCTATAACGACTCGTACAGAAAATGATGGTTCTGTAAAAGAACGACAGTATGGTGAACTCAGAGCATTTGATCATACCCTTGAAAACTCTCGGCCTGCATCAGGCATTGCGAGTGCTTGGACCGCTTTACAACGGCTAGGAAAACAAGGGCTTAGAGCTTATTTAGCACAGTTGTTGGCGTCAGCAGAACAAATTAAAGCGAGTATACGACGTTATCAACATGCTGCCGTTTTAAACGACAGTTCCTTAGGTTGGGAAGTGATTTTTACCCTTAACCCCTCAACTACACTGGCTCAACAGTATGAGCCACACCAGCTTCACGAAGATTTTTACCGCTATATCACTGAGCGAACTAACATGGGTGATGATGTGCCAAGCATTAGTATTATTAAAGACTTTCGAAAGAGTTATGGTGAAAATGTAGGCCATGGTTTTATTTGCTATAATATGACGCCCGGCTTAACAACGTTACAAGCAGAGAAATTAACGGGAAAAATAATGACTGTTTTTGCCCAATATGAGCAGGCCATTGAGACGGGTGTCCGCTGTATTACAGATCAAGAGTTGATCGCGCCAATTCGTTAATGTTGTGATCGCCTATCGTAACTCGAAAAATTTTTATAAAGGAAAGCATTATGCCGTTAGGCATTAATCGACAAGCCAGTTTTTCTCCCTTGCTGCCACAGCAAACAGAGATACAGATAACGAATAAAACCAAACAAATTCATCCACAACGGCAAATAAGTACTGAAAATATTAATCAATCAGTTCAAGAGTATAACCCAGCAGTCAAACAACTTGGGGTTGTCGTCACAGGATTAAGTCATCTGGTTGAAAAGCAGGGTAACTCGTTGATGGGCTCAACGAAGGAAGTGGAAATACAGCAGGGAGATGAACTGACAATTGATACCGCAGTTGCCTTGCACTCAAAACGAGGTCCTAATCATGAATTGTATGACCAAGTTGATAAGAAAAGTCAGCCTGATTATTTATGGTTTAAAGTATTGAAATTAAACAGCGATGAGGTTGCATCAAAAGAATTATTTGTTCGAGAGCATACATTTCTAACCCACGACCAAGAAATAGTCGATAGTCCTTCGGTTAAAAAAAGTGATGATTATAGGCTTCGTGGAACGAAGCAGGAGACATACGATTACCCTTGTACGCTAGCTCATGTAAAGCAAGCACCAGAAGCATTGCAGACAATAAAAAATACGATTGCTGAGATCAAAGCACGAGATACGGGTGAAACCCCTGATGTTAAAGGATTAATACAAGAATTTCGTGAAGCACTATCGACCCATTTAGGGGGGACATTTATTTCATGTTTATATGGATCATATGCAACAGGTAGCCAAAAAAAAGGGTCCGATATTGATGTGATGTTCTCATGTGATAATCAAACGTATAAAGTGTATCGAAATGAGTTAGTCCCCATACTGACAGACTTTCTAAAGGTTTTACATGATAAAGTGGGTGCCCGAGTAGATGATGAAGTGCCACCAGAATCTAAACATCTAATCAGTGCCCAAGAGCTGATGGAAGCAGCCAGTGGCAGAATTTACTATCCACAGGGGGAAACACAGCAGCCTAAAATTCACACATTGTCTTATTTTTTGGATAAAGATGTCGCACTAGGAGAGATGAAAAAATCAGAGAGTGGCCGTTTTGGGAAAGATTTTTTAGCCAGTAAATACCTTAGATTGCGTTTAATTTTTAATATTCTTACCACCCCTAATGACATATCAAGCAATAACACAGAAGCTGTTGCGCATATTCAACAGGTAATGCGTGCCAACTTAATTAAGTTGAGTGATGATTTGCAGACAATGAACAACACTTCCAACCACCAGGGAGTCGATCATCTATTACATGATAGTCAAGGTAATGCTGGTGAAATGTTTTTAGGGTACAAAGCTGATCGAAAAGGAGTCATTGAACATTTGCAACGGCTTATTCAACAAACGGAATCAACTGACTTACTCAAAATAGACCAACTATATGACAAGCTTGTTTGATATTGACTGCTAGATTTGACTCCCAAGGCTATCCTACTCCAACTTTTTGAGTGGTTATTAGACCATCAACCGTAGTAAGCCTTATTCTGTTTTATACGCAAGTGAATTCCCGTCTATTCTAAGTATTAGCAGTGTCCTTGAATTTAAATTTCATATTGAGATGGATATTCAATTTTAATGCGAGAAGTGATGTATGACCAAAGTAGTTTGTTAATCTGTAGTATTCTTTTCATCTCTATGGCACTTTGCATAGAGATGGGAGATCGTATTGGGCGATCAAAGCAGGGGCTAGTTAATGAATCATCTAAAGCACAAGTCAATACGATTCAAAACTCGTTACTTGGGTTGCTAGCATTGCTCCTGGGTTTTACCTTTTCATTATCATTGCAACGGTTTGATAGCCGCAGCAACCTGGTTGTAGATGAAGCAAATACGATTAGTACGACGTATCTTCGAACACAACTGCTACCGCCGGCGGTTCGTAAACATATAAACCCTTTACTAATCGATTACTTGAATATTCGTGTACAGGTTAGCAGCATTTCTCTGGTAGATAATGAAAAAAGGAAAGTGTTAAGTACCAAGGCTACCCAGATCCATAATCTACTTTGGTTGCAAGTTAAGCAAGCAGCTGAGCAGGGCAAAAATTACATTAATACTAGATTATTTATTGAGTCACTTAATTTACTGATTGATATTTTTAGTAAGCGTTCAGCTGAGTTAAATCGACACGTCCCTGAACTTGTTCTGTTCATTCTATATGGCACATTTCTGATGACAGGTAGCATCGTTGGCTATGCCTCTGGCGTGACAGGTAATCGAGTCCCTTTTGTCACTTATATTATGGTTGCAATGATAGTGCTACTAGTTTTTATTATCATTGACCTTGATCGACCCAAGCGAGGTATTATCAAAGTCAATCAGAATAGTTTGATTGAATTACAAGCTTCTATGCCTGAGATGAATTAGCACTGTCATTGGTTTGCACTATACTCAGGACAGTAATATCACTGTCATAACCAAGTAGTAGGAAGAACCAATGAAGATGTTTTACTCACTATGTTCTTTTGGTTTAATTTCACTCTTATTAACAGCACCTACTGCAGTGGTTTATGCAAAAGAGGGAGCAGGTGTTTCAGCAGATAAAATTAAACTGGGTAGTGTACTTGCCCTTAGGGGCCGAGCGAGAAGTTTAGGTGTGGGAATGCGGCAGGGCCTGGAAGCCGCTTTTTCGGGTGTTACTGTTAAAGGAAAAACAATCGAGGTTGTTTTTGAAAATGATGGCTATGAGCCTGATCTTGCTGTCAAAGCGACAAACAAGCTGATAAAAGAAAATATATTTTTGATGATTGGTAATGTAGGTACGCCAACAGCCAAGGTTACCTTACCAGTTTTAGCTAAACAACAGGTTCCCGCAGTGGGCTTTTTTACAGGGGCCGGCTTGTTACGGCCAGGTCCTGGTCCTGTTATTAATTATCGAGCCAGCTATGTTCAAGAAACAGAAGCGGTTATTAATGCGGCTCTAGATCATGGATTAAAGCCCACAGAGGTTTGTGCTTATGTACAAAATGATGCTTATGGAATGGCTGGCTTAACGGGAATAAAGTTGGCTTTAGAAAAAGCCAACGCAGATAGTGAGCTATTAAATAAGCTGACCAATATGATTAGTATGACAGGTGATAACCCACCACGAAATAAAGTAGGTCCAGTAGGCGTTTATAAACGTAACACCCGAGAAATTAACCCTGGCTATGAGTCATTAAAAAATTGGGAGCAAACCAATAACAGCAAATGCCGGTTAGTTGTTACAGTCGGGGCTTACGATAATATTTCGCAAATGATTCGTTTGGCTAACAAAACCAATACAGAAAACTGGATTTTCTCAGCCGTATCTTTTACTGGTGCTAATGTACTTAAAGAAAAACTAGTGGGATTTGGCGTTCATGAGCGGGTAATCATGACACAAGTAGTACCATTGCTTAACTCAGATTTGCCGATTGTTCAGGAAGCAAAAACTGCATTAGGTACAAAATTCGGTTTTGTTTCTTTAGAAGGCTATATCGTTGGTAAAATGACAGCAAAATTATTAGAGCAAATGCCAAGCCCTATTACTCGAGACAACTTTGTTAGCTATGCCAAAACAGCAGCATTTGATTTGGGTGGCCTTGCCATCGATTTTACTAAAAACGGTTACCAAGGTTCAGATTTAGTTATCCCCAGTTATTTGACTAAAGAAGGATATGTTCAAATGACAAAAACTATCTGGGAGTCAATAACAAAATAACCAATGTATCCCCCCTTTCAGCTATGCTTGTAACAATTGATTTAAGTGGCAACCAATCAGCTTTTTGCAGAAATCAAACCACTTTATTGCTAATGAAGTCAAAGGGATAGGGTAGGTACATTTTACACTTTTACTGCCACTTGTTGCTCGCGGTTTTCCCAGTGGGTAATAAATGCCACAGCTAAAATGATCATGGCTGCTCCTAGCCATAAGCGTCCTGGTGGCATCCAGCCGAATACCAAGTAACCGGCTAATACATTCACGGGTAGTTTAAAGTGATCCCAAGGTTGCACAAATGCTGCATCAGCAACAGCATAAGCCCTTGCAATCGCCCACTGAGCAAAGGCGGTGAGTAATCCAATACACACTAAAAATAGCCAAGCGTTAAGGTTTGCTGGTTGGGTAAAGTCTGAAAAAGCCAATAAAGCATTAAAAGGGGTCATGAGCAGTAATAAGTACATCACCATTGTACTGGATGTGTCGTCTCGACTTAAACGCTTAACCATTAAGGAGTAGCTTGCCCAAAAAAACGCGGCACCCAGTGGCAGCAATGCAGCCCAATTAAAGGATTCTGACCAGGGCTCTAAAATTAACATTGCTCCACAAAAGCCAACGAGTGTCGCCAACCAGCGGTATAAACCGACCCGCTCTTTCAGAAACAGACCTGCACCTAACGTTGCCATTAAAGGAGAGGTCATTAGCAACGCGATGCCTTGCCAAATGGGGATAGGGTAAGCTAACGCCCAAATCCAAAGCTGTATACCAACAACAGCGAGTACGACCCGTAATACATGAAGAGCAGGATATGACGTACTTAAAGTGGCTTTAATGCCTGTTTTATATACCCAAGGGATGAACACAATTAATGCAATGGCATATTGAATGAATGCTACTGAGGTTGAGTTCATTTTCATCTGAATGCTCAACACTTGAGTTAAGGTATTAATTAACGCAAAGGCCAACCCAGCACTGAGCATCCAGGCGGCACCTTTCAAAGGGTGGTGTGTCACTTCCATCATTATGCTTATAGTGTCTTTTGCTAGAGTCAACCGTTGTTTAGGTGAGCTAGTATGCCATGTTGTGTAGGAATAGCTAGGGACAGTTCATTATAGCCCCAGAAGAAAGTGAAGTGGGGCATGACCAAATATTTTCCTTAATAAAATAAAGCTAGATGACAATACTATATGGGTTTAGCTCATCTTCATTGTAAGCACTATCAAGCCATCCCATTTTAACTGGGACAGTATATAACCTGCCTGGTCCAGTTCTTCGCCAAAAATGCCTTAAGCCTGGTGCAATCGTTTTCACAACCGGCATACCAATATCAGGTTGAGTTAAATCTAACATGAATAAATCAATCTCAGCTTTTGCAAAGTGGTCAGTTATTTTGTTAACAGCTGATGAAATAGTTGTAGGGTGATCATCAGGGTAGTGGTTGAGAGGATTTATTTTATTAGAATTACTAGGGAGTAAATAAGGGTGATCATCAATACTTTGTAAGGTTAACCAGTCATTTAGTTGGTGGTCCAATTGATCAAGCTTTTTATCCAGCAGTATAGGAAGTAGTTGGTTTAGCTCAATAATACTGCGCTCGACTGCAATTAAAGTATTTAAATGACAACCAAAGCCATATATGATTTCTTTGTTATTGGATAGGTTGTATGAAACAGCAACAAAAGCTGGTATACCTAAGTCAGTGGTAATATCGAGGACAAATAAGCTTCGCTCTTTTGATCGATAAAAATCAAGAAGAGTTGCAATGTAATCATTGCCTATATTATGTAAGTCAACTTCTGGTCTGAGTATTTTATTATACCACCAGATTGCAGCAGCATCACGTTCGATGAGTTCTAGTGAGCCTTGTAAGATAGCCTCAGCATAGGTATTTCCGGCAGCACAGCCGTTAGAATCTGGATAGGCGATCAATGCTGATTCATCTTCATGTGGATATTGAGCATAACAGTAGGCAGAGGGTAAGTATTTTATTTCTTTGTTGATTAGAGAGTAAACTGAAGCCCAATCAAGCTGCTGATGAGAGTCAAATTTTATAGGAACTAATGAGTAAAATGATGAGCATTGTTGGTTAATCGATTCTCTGTTTGCAAACTGCTGTTCACTAAAATTCATACAGCTATTGGGATGTATAGCGATATTGCCTAGTTCAACCAAACTGGCAACCTTACAAGGCTGTTGTTCATGGTACATCATTGAATAACGCTCTATAGCTTCGCATAATGCACCAGCTTTGGCTTGTTGAGTACTTTTTCCTTTTCCACCACTACAGGATCGAAGATGATTATTTAACCAAAATAAGTTTTTACTTTGTAAGGCTAAGTTGCGTCCTGATGAATAGTTAAAAAGAGGAGCAGTATTTGCGTTGCTATAATGTCTAAGGGCTGGAATAATACCTGTGATTGGGTCAATTAAATATTGATACTTGTTGTATGTCAATTCTGGAGAAGTGCTACGATAACCTCCGGAACAGTCGCTAATTGTGCTTTCATTATTTATTTGTAGATTGCTATAGTCAATCTTATAAGGCATTCCACATTCTGGGCATTGAGGACGTTTATAAGCATTATGACTCTCTAGTTTTCCTTCTACCAGGTTAAGGCACAATATTGATGATAAATGACTACCATCTTTTAAGTCTATTTCTGCTAGTACTTTTTTAAGTTGTCTGACAGCTATAGTTAATGACTCTTCTGTTGCTAAAGGTTTAGCTCGTTTTATAACCTTACTTGCATTATCAACTAAGTAAGCAAAAGGTTGGTGCATTTTTAGTCGATAAGCAAGGCATTGCCAGCATAGGGTATTATTACCTGGTACAAATAATGGACCTATCCTGACCTGGTTTCCAAAGGGTTTAAATAACAACCAAGGCGATTGATTTTTCAATTGGGTTTGGTTGATTTGAACCAGCTTTGGGTCAAGGTAATCATTAACTACTACAATCGAAAAATCAGTATTATTAGAAAGCTTAAAACCATGTTGTATCAGTAAAGGGTGGATAGTGCAGTTTTTCTCAAGCTCAATTAGTTTCACCTTATCTTTGAGGCTGGTTGGTGTATGATTCACTAAAAAAGTTATATCAGTATGAATAGGAATATTATGCTCCCTATTTAAGGATATAACTAGGCTTGAAGATACAAGTTTATTAAATGCACGTAGTATGAGAGCGGGTGGGTGTATATTTGACAATCGACTTACAATTTCTTCGATATTAAAGCTTACGTTAGCAAATTCAGTAAGTATGTCACAGAAAATTTCTCTCTCTAATAGAAAACTATCTGACTCTGATAAAGCAATTAACTTGTTTGATGTTAGTTTAGCATAGAGGTAGCTAGTGTTGATTTTATATAAATTTGGCATAATCCTCTTTAAGGGGTAGCAGCCCCCACTTGTTCCCTAGGTAGTTGTTAAAACTATATCATTAGTCCCATCGAAATTAATTTCTGTTAGAATATCAAATGCAGGGCATGTATAGGGTAATACCAATAAAGCAGTATCTTTTTGAAACTCGTATTCATTTGCTTTGAATTTTACCTTTACTTTTGTTGCTCCTTGTTGAAGTTGATAAAAAACTTCATCAAATCTTTCCAAACAATTATTATCTATACAATCTTTTGTTTGCCCTGAAATAAAAATCTCATCTTTTTGGGTTAATTTTGTAACTATATCAATTTCTTCATAGCTCCAGTTAATTTGATTTGTTGAGTTGCCAATTTTTATTTTATAAAGCTTGTCAGATGATTTTTGCTTAATTTGAGCTTCAAAAATTGGCCACACAATATCTGGATTAAGTCTAATACGTACTTTTTCAGGTAGAGCCATTCCACACCCAGGCCATTTTTCTACATTTTCAATATAAAGCCCATCTTTAAACTGGTACTGTTTTAGTTTATCTAATTTAGATTCTAAATCCTTATCTTTTACTAGAATTACCCGATCTACTGGCATAGTTTCTTGGTGTTTATACTTATCTAGTATATTTTGTTTCTGGTTATATATATCAAAAATAGCAATCCCTGTTGTTAAAAAATACCTTGTATATTCGGTTGATTTTATCTGCCAAACTTTATTTTTTGCGTCATTTGGATCATCAATTAAGCTGTCTTCTGAGAAAAAGTTTGCTAATCTGCGAGACTCATTCAGCTTTACCATTAATGAAAACCATTGTCGAGAGATTTTAGAAATATCTATAAAGCCATTGTATGAGAATGTTTTTTTATGTGTAAAAAAATCACTAGATAGCATCTCTTTCATCTTTAAATCTCCTTAAAACTAAACTGTTTGCTTGAATAAAGTGGGCATTGTTATTTAGGTGTTTCTCATCATTCGTCCCTTTAAGCAATAGAATGATTTCTTTTAGTCGTAGATATAAACCTCTTCTATCGCTTGTTATCTCAGAGTATTTTAAATATTCATAAATTGCCATAAACTCTTGCCATATACTATGACGCTGCTGTGCTTCACTAATAGCTTTTTGAAAACAGTCCTCACTTTTTTTATTAAGGTAGCCTGCTTGACAATAATAAGCAATTGCAAGGTGGCGATAAAGAATAGATAAAATGCAAATATCGCCAAAACCTTGTGATCTTTTTAATGAACTTTCAAGTATATTAACTGCTTCATTAAACATTCTATGCTCTATGTAAGTTCTTGCCAATAATGGATCGTACCAATGTAAAAAGCCAACTTGACCGGATTCAATACAATCTTTAACTGTCTTTGCTGCCCGCTCATATTGATTTTGAGTCCAATCATAGTTCATATAAAAGTGATCAAGAATCCAGTTGTCTTGAAATTTTTTACCGTAACTTTTTATACCTTCTTCACACCACTGTCTCATACCTTCTCGATCATACATAATAAAATAATAAATAGTGCCCCAGGTGTAACCAGTGGCTATCGTTGATATATTATTGGTTTTAATCGCCTGTGCCAAACAGTTGTCTCGATACTGTAGGGCTTTTGTTATATTACCAGTAAGAGCCTCAATGGCCATGATATTTCCAGAAGAAAAGTGATAGGGATCAAATCCATATTCAATATTTAAGTTGATGTCTTTTTCATGATCATAGTTTTCTATTACCCATGCTAGAGTTTCTTTAGCTAATGAAAAGTCGCAATCAAAAAAGTAAGCCTGGCCTAAAGTCGTCCTAACAATCAACTCTTGTATTCTGTCTTTTTTTTGACGAGCTTTCTTCAGAAGCTCTTCACCTAGTTTTCTGGCTATTTTCCTATTACCTTGATAGTGATGATATATCAGCAGTACCCACTCTGCTTTATATTCCAGCTGACTTAATTCCTTATTAGATAAATTACTTTCATTTGAATCTTTGATATGGTTAATTAGCTGAATATTCTCTTCAGCAAGCTGTTTGATACCTTTTGCCCCCCAACCTTGAATCTTTGTTCTAACAGGTAAAAGTGCTGAGTTTAATTGGAGTTGCAACTCATTTGTTATTCTTTTTTCTACAGATTGATTAGAATTAATTAAGGCAATCCATTGATTGACTTGTTTACTACGTTGTTCAGCTTCTTGATCTAAAGATCTTTGTGACAAGTTACTGACATCTTTAATGCCATATTGACTTGCAAGAATGAAATCATTGGCTTTATGATAGTGATCAGCAACTACACCAGGGTTGTTTTTGATAAAACTCTCGAAATGACTAACCAGTGTATCTGCTACATACTTATGAAAACCTTCAAGCTTGTCAGAGGGGATGCTTTCATAAGCTGCATCCCTAACCAAAGCATGCTTAAAGATATAAGTATCATCACCAATTTTGCGTTGTAAATATACCAGGTCTGCTTCTATTAACTCATTCAGGTCTATTTGAACTTGCTCTTCACTGCGGCTAGAAGCTGATACTAACAACTTATAATTAAACTCACGGCCAATGGTCGCAGCTAATTGAGCGGTTTCCTTGCCATAAACTAAACTATCCAGTTTTTGTTGGAGAGACTCCCTTAAGCTGGAAGGGACTTCATTGATTTTATCAGGACTACTAAAGTCAATAATGCCATTTAAATACTGGACTAATTGCTTTTGCTTAAGCATATTGACCATTTCTTCGATAAATAAGGGGATCCCATCAGTTCGAGTGGCAACAATATCCAACACTTGATCAGAAACATTTTGATGTTCAAAGCGGCTAATAATAAACTCGGCAGTATTATTATAATCTAGCTTTGATAACTCAACGATTGTAAAGGGATGTGCTGATAGGTGCTGGGGTATTACTTCACGTGAGGTGCTGACAAAAATTGCCTGATTTTTAGCAAACGCTTCACTAGCTAGCCAATAAGCAATAAACTCTAAGGTAGTTGGGTCTGCCCAGTGAATATCTTCGAAAATATACAAGTTATGTTGGTTGGAAGTTAAATTACTTTGCTGATTAAGTAGGCAGCTTAACGTGATAAATAAGATTTGTTTCTGGGAATCTGGTGAAAAAGCAACATCCGATAAATAATCTGGTAATGGTAAGCCTAACCAAGAATAAAGTATTGGAATAGATTGTTTTTCGTCTAATTGACCAGAGTTATTAACTTGACTTTTTAGTACTTGAATTGCTTTTTCAGGTGATATTGAATCCAAAGCATACTGATATTTTAATAGGTTAAGTACTGGATATAGTGCATTATTTTTATGTTCTGGTAAACATTGGGCAATATAGTGGTTAAAGCTTGTAGCTTTCCTTCGAAATTCAAAGATAAGTCGGGATTTGCCAATTCCTGCTTCACCCCACACATGTGCAAATTGGGTATGATTCTGATCAGTGGAGTTTTTTATTTGATTGTTATTTAACAACTTAATAAGTTGATTTAGCTCATGCTGACGGGCAATAAAGTTTTGATTGGAGTGATTGGCTCGTAAAAAGCCAAAGGCTTCAACGGCACGTTCAGCCTTTAAGCTGTATAAAAGCAACTCACGTTGCTGATAGCTAGTCACCTTAGCACTGGTTGGCTCGAATTCAATGTAACGCTCTAATTGATTTTTCGTGAACTCAGAGCAAAGTACTTGCATCGGCATAGCAAGGCGGGCTAGCTCCATGGCGAGATTGGGTGTTTCACCTTCTGGTGTAGCATCTGAATAGATAGTGACAGCACCCGTATGAATACCTATTTTAGGGTGTATTTCAACCCCTTGGGTTTTCTTTAATAAGGCATTGGTTTTGGTTAAATTACTGAAAATTTCTAATGCCGTACGGGCAGATAATCGGCAATCATTTTCACTGACTTTAGGGTAACCAAAATAAAACAGTAGGGTGTCACCAAGGGTACCCACATGATAAGCACCAAAGCGTATGGCAGTATCAATACACTGTGCTTTCTGATCACGGTGCAGCGTATCCAGTATTTCGGTGTTAGCTGTTACATCAACCACAGACTTAATCTGTAACGTCAGACATAAAACAGTCAGCTGTTTAACTTCAGTTAGGCTGGTATGATAAAACTGGGTATCATTAACTATTGTTTTGTTGTATTGAGCAGTGACAGCTTGGGTAGTTGTTGGCGGAATCATTGAGGCGTTTTCTTCACTTAAGTCGCCTACAATCGTTGCTAAGTTAATTTGGGTAAATTCATGATACAGTTCAGCGGCATTGGCAGCCCGTTCATTCGCTTTTTTATTCAAGACCCGTCTCAGCAAAACTGTGACAGGATGGCCTGCAATGGCTGGTGGTATTGGAATATTGGAATGACTTAATTGTTTGTGAAAAATAGAGGCTAGGTTTGAGCCTGATACGGCTGGTTTACCCGTTAAGCACTCTAGAAAAACTAATCCCCATACATAAATATCCGTTTGTGGGGTAGGGGGTTCTCCGCGTAATTGTTCTGGCGCACTGTAGGAGGGAGTACCCAGGGTTTCTTGAGTTAAAGTAATGGTTTTATAATCAAGCTGTCGTGCTTCATTCACTAAAGAGCCAATACCAAAATCTAATATTTTAACGTGGGTGGTTGCCCCTACCTGGCTGAGCATAATATTGGCTGGCTTAATATCTCGGTGAACAACGCCTTGTTTATGGGCGTGGGCTAGGGCATCTAAAACCTGTGCCATAGTTTGCGCTGCTTCTGCAGGTAATAATGGGCCTGACCGTGCTAAACGTTCTTTGAGGGATAGACCTTCCACATATTCAAATACAGCATACAGCAGGTCACTCTCTTCTTGTCCTTTATCTAAAAGCCGGACAATATGAGGGTGATGTAAGCGGCTGCATAAAAGAGTTTCACGCGCAAATCGCTCGATATAGCGTCTTTTTTTATCAGCATTAAATGCTGGATTGAGGGTTAAAAACTTGATGGCAACCAGTTGCCCAGTGTTAGTTTGCTTGGCTTTATATACTTGGCCAAAGCCTCCTTCACCTATTTTTTCAATTAAACTGTACTTATCTGAAGGTAAGTGGATATTTTTGTTTAATAACAGTAGCTCTGGCGATTCCATTGCCTACATTTCCTAACCATTTTCCCTAAGGAATGCTATACAACAGATGAGGTTATGGAATGTAAGGTTAGATCATAATTGTATAGTTGTATGCATAACAACCTGAATTAACAAGACTAACCGACAACAGTGAGATTGTCTGTGGACGCCATAGTACCACCCTGAATATCAATATCTTCATAGCCAAAGCGAACTTCCCGTCGTCTTCGTTCTATTACTTGAGGAAAAGACGTTGTCTTCGGCAATAATGCACTGATTAGCTGCTTTCTAAAGCGATAAATTTGGATATTAATATGATTTTCACTGAGTTTAAGTATATCGCTGAGCAGTTCTTTATCTATCCAGCCTTGTTCTGTAGCCTGCAGTCCCGCTACTTTATCTTCCTGCCGTTTGCGGGCCAACAAAAGTAATAAATAATGGTGGGTTCTTTGTCCTAAGTCGATTTCCTGATGTGTAAACTGAATTTTCAAGAAAACATGTTCTTCATTTTGGCTGACATTAAAAGTAAATCTTGGTGAAGTAGGCTGGTTTTCTACGACCATTTGGGTTTGTACACAAGGTGCTGCCTCAATAAACTGCCACACATTATCTGTCACCCCAACCTGGTCACCTGATTTGAGCAGTGTTGTACCTGACTGGCTTTCACATACCCAACTTCCTTGAGCAGTCATATAAATGACAACATCAGGGTTTTGTTCTGAGGGCAGGGCAACAATATCTTCCAGAATAATATCTGAAAGACTTGGACTTATTGCTTTTAGCATACTTTGTGGGGGGACAACATCCAGTAGTTGCCATTGATGTGTCGTATTGTTACCAAAAACGATTTGATCGCCAGTTTTCAAGCAAACTTTCCCTCCGGATTGCATTCTACTGTTGTTAATCAAGGTACCATTGGAACTGGAGTCTTGTAGCCACCAAAACTCACCATCCCATGTAATCACAGCATGCATGCGTGAAGCATCAGGATTGGGCAAAACGGTATGAGTTGACGTGGGATGGCGTCCAAAAATATGTTGGGACTGAAGGTTAACGATCTCTCCTGAATGCTGATCTAATATCCTTGCCATGACTAGCTCCAGCTAAACTTGATGCATGAATAAGCTTATACATAGAAAGTCTAGTACTGCTAGTGTTGTATTGATAGCTAGACAGACAGTCAGTCTCTGTTTTTTATAACTTTGATTATGAAAAGCAGTCAAGTGACTACTACTATTTGGTATTTGGCAAATGACTAGGTGTTGATATATTTATAGCCTCAGCCATGCTAGCTGTAATAACGGGTACTGCTTTACCAGTATATCCGCATGTTTGACAACCAATTATTGCGTAAATTTTCTTCTTAATCACTGACTGACACTTTGGACAAACAGCTTCTAGATATTGATCGATCAGTTCAGCATTCATGCCCCTGTCCTTGGGTGTTGATTGTATTATTTATTAGCTTAACCTGATTCGTTTGATATAGTACTACACCTTATTACAGCATTATTCTAAACGGCCCAACTATTTAGTGGGTGCTGTTACTAGTGATATCAACCCAATTTTTTCTTTTGAATACTAATACATTATCTTTATAGTTATCTTGCTGTGTATTGTAGGAATCACTGATAATACTTTTAAAAACACTTTCTACAAGGTCTCTTGGAATTCTTTTTTGATCACTTTGTTGATACAGTCGTTTGAATAATTCTACTTCATGATGAGTAGAAAAAACTGGCATATTAACTTTATTTTTAATTTTTCCAATTTGATGAGTGATTTTTCTTCTTTGTTCAATAATTTCTAGCAGCATAGAATCTAACTCATCCACTGTGTCCTGTAACTCTGCTAGTTGCCATCTATAGTCTTTCATAGTAATCACCTTGTACTCTTAACCATAGTTTTTTTAACTTTTCTCACCTAAACATGAATTTTGGTAAATAAAAACTTAGTTGAGATGATCAATATAAGTCTGTATTTTTGTTTGTTATCCTGCCTTTCTATCATAATTTCTATTCACCACATACTCAATTACACTAAATTACGCCTTACTTTTTTACTATAGGGGGATGCCAACATTTCAGCCGCTGGCTGGAAAAGACGCTTGTTGCTGTTCTAACCATTACAGAATGACAGCTATATCTTATACTTTGGTATATCAATACGGTTAAAGTTGTGAGTAGGATAAGGTGGATGTCAAGTTAATAAGTTACAAACAGATTATAAGATCAGTACAGGGTTTGTTTCTTGCCTTGGCACCCCCCGCTGGCTGGCTATTGATTCGATGGTTACAAGGGCAAAATGTATGGTTTGAGGTTTATCAGAACATTGGTTTGTACCTTTATATGTTAATTGGCTCAATGGTCGTATTTGGTTGTATTGGCTGGTACGTTGGGTATAACGAAACGGTTGTTGGGCAACTATCTGTAAAAGACCCTACTACCGGGTTATTTAATATCCGTCACTTTCGTAGCCGCTTAGTTGAAGAGGTCTCAACAGCAAAGCGCCATAAAATCTCATTTGCCTTAATTATGTTGGATATTGATAGTTTTAAACTCATAAACCAACAGTATGGCCATACGATAGGTGATGAATTTCTAGTCGCTATCGCTGAAACAATTACCAAAACATTGCGAAGTAATGAAGTGATTGCCAGGATAGGCGGGGAAGAGTTTGCAATAATACTACCTTATTGTTCTGTAGAAGGAGCAAAAGAAATCGCCGAGCGGCTTAGGCAAGCGGTTAGCTTGATAAAACTACCTATAGATGAACATACTTTTATTAGTAGAACCATATCACTGGGTATTGCAGTGTATAATAAACTTGAGACTAGTGATTTACTTTATCTAAGGGCTGAGAGGGCGCTATTGGCGGCGAAACAACAAGGGGAGGGTAAAATAGTGTTGGACGAACAAGATGACATGTATAATGCGTAAGGTTATTTGGACTGTCTGATTAGAATCTCAAAACGGTAGTAAATCGTATCAACGACCTACTACCAGAATATCCGAGATAAGTCATTCTCAGTACAAGTTTACATCCCTTGTGCGAGTTGTAAAAACCTCTTAATGAGTTTTTTTACGATTGAGCGTAAGTCCAGCAAGGCCTAATGCAAACGATAAAATAGAAATGGGCTCTGGTATAGGTGTAGGCTCCTCGTTAATAAAAAACTCATCCATGCCAAACCCTACTGCACTTGCCTCATAAGTAATAGAAAATGCAGAAATATTGTCGAATTCTGCACCTAAGAAAATTTCTGCATTAGGTCCATTAAAACCCCAGTCATCTGAAGGAAGCAACATGGAATAAGAAATATTGACTCCATCAGCAAGTGCATTTAAATAAACTTTCTCATTGCCACTGGCTGGTCCACCCCCATTACTCGTATTGCTGGTAATTTTAAAATAGTTTAAATCAAATGCACTACCATCAAGCATATTGACAAAAATGGATTCCATATCACCATAAGGACCTTCACTCCAGTGTCCATGGATGACATCATTTTCGATACCATAATAGTTGCCTATATTGTAACTAGAGGCAGTTCCTGAAGGACCAATAAAGTCAAACTTAACACCATCTTCTACATAATAATCAACTTCTTGATAGTTGGTTGATTTATCTGTGACAGCCGTCCCTCCATTAAAATGATGAACGGTGCCACCTGTAAAATCAATAAGTGATGCATGAGAAAGGCTAGTAATACTACAAAACGCAACACAAGCAGTCGCTTTAATTAAGTTCATTCAATATCTTCCCTGATTTTATGTTATTTTCACGAGAAGAAAGGCAAGATTCATACCTTAAAAATAAAAAAATCAATATAATTAATAAGTTAAAAACATTTTTTTGTTTTGTATGCGCTATTTGTAAAATAGTTAGACATGCTTAGAAATAGCGTATTTCCATCGTTTTTGACTGTAATGGTAGGTGGAGTCAAATAGACTGCATCTGCTGCTATTTTATCAGCATTTTATCTAATATATGAAGGTTTTTTGATTTTTTTACCGGTTTTTAGTGAATTAAATTTTTCAAGTAGGTCTCATGCTTTTAGTTTTCATTCATGATGTTTGATTATCGTTCAGACTGGGTTGCATAAAAAACTGACAGATTCATGAACTATTTTAAGATGAAAAATATTTATGTCTGCTCTGTATTTATGTCTGCTCTGTAAAGTGGCTATTCAAAAGGCAACCACTTTACATCAAAGTTATTGTAATATTTTTATATATAGCCAAAGCGAATGGCTTTTAGGGGCGACTGTCGAGCGATAATGAACTTTAGCCGCTTTTAGCCCAAACAAGATAGCCTTTTAAATTGACATTAACCTTTGAGAAGTACTGTACGGCACTTTGGTACATATCAGCCTTCACAATACTGACAACAATTTCTGGTTTTGCCTCAGCATATTGGCTCCACTGTACGCCTTGGCTTATAGCATAATCATTCTCTGTTTCATTACCTGTGGTATACAGCTGTGGGGAAAGTATATCAATATTGTTACTGTTAAAAAAACTCTGCATCAGTGTAGACGCATCTGAAATGCCATAGGGTGCGGAGTGACTAACGGTTACTAATACTGAAAGGTTGTTTTTTTTAGCTGCTTGAAACGACTGCTTAAACGATGTTTCTAACCCTGAATCGCCAACCTCAATATCATATACAATGCCATCATATTGGCTGAAGTCTGAATTATTGATTGCGCTGGTTACTTCACTCAAAGATGAATTTGTCCAGCTGCCATTATCATTTCCCCCGCCTAAACTGATGTATTTTTTGCCAGCAAGGTCATTATAAACATTGTTGCTGTCACTGAGCGCTTGTTGTGGATCAACCCAACCACTGAATGCTATGCCCAGATTAGCGTCGGCAGTAGGTGAGGTAGGTGACCAGGTCCAGTCATAATAGCCAACCGTTGATGCCACTGTTTTGGTGCTGGTTGGTTGCTGTGTGCTTGAAGTAGAAGCACCTGTGTTTGTCGCGGGAATATTAATGACTTGACCTACTTGAAGATCGGTAGGAGTAACCCCAGGATTGGCTTGTTCAATTGCTTTTGCTGTGATATTGGCTGTTTCAGCTAGCCGTTGAGAAATATTGTAATAAGTGTCACCGCTTAAAATAGTGTAGTGTAAAACAATGTTGTCACTTGTTGTTGCTGGTATGCTAATGACTTGCCCTGGTGTTAAATACTTAGGTGAAATACCTGGGTTCGCTTGCTCTATTTTTTTCCAGGATACACCTGCACACTCATTGAAACTTTTTGCTAAGAGCTTATAAGTGTTATTGGGTAAAATGGTATACTTCAATGCGATATTCATTTTCCATCTCCTTTGGATATTCAATCCAGCTGATGACTTTACAGCAACTGATTAGTATGCTGCTTGGGTTGGCTAAATAACCCATTAAAGATAGATGATATGCAGGACCTTGTCTCAGCTAAAAAACCTCTCTAATAATTGTTTACTTCTAAAGTGGGGTATTTATTAGAGGCGCCCTATAATGTTGATAATAAAATACAACAACGATAGTGATCTTGATTAACATACGTATCATTGGAGCAGGTAATCCACTGCATGGTGATGATGCTATTGGTTACCATGCAGTAACATTACTGAAACAGTTTCGTTGGCCAGATAGTGTTGAATTAGTTGATGGCAATACTGGTGGCTTAACACTCATACCGCAATTTCGTCACTGCAAAAAAGTAATTTTAATTGACTGTTTTAACAGTCCAAGTCAGGTTGGACAAGTTACTTATTTTTCTAGTGTTGAACTAAAGGCGGATCAAGGGGCTGATTTTTTACAAGCAGCCCAAAGTATTGAACATGGCGGGGGGATTAAAGAGTTATTGTCGTTAGTACCTTTATTAATTTATCCATTACCTGTCATTGATATAGTGGCGATAGGTGGTGCTAATTTTACTCCTTTTAGTGGCAAATTAAATGAGCAGGTTGAGCAAACGTTATCTGATGTCTGTCATCGGTTACATCAAAAAATCATAAAAGAGTTATCGCAGGGGTGAGCTGGAAAATTCAAAAGCGTGCTTCATTACGATTGGGTATTCTTTTATTGGTTAACGGCTGTGTTCAGGGCGTTGGGTTTCGTCCTTTTGTATACCAACTAGCCCAGAAAATGGGGCTATTGGGCAGTGTTAAAAACACCTGCTGTGGTGTTGAAATCAGGCTTTTTACCACAGTTGAAATCGCTGAGCATTTTTGTCACCGATTGAAAACGGAATGTCCTGCGTTAGCTTATATCGATCAGATTCACTGGCAATCTTGTATTTTCCAAGCAAAAACTGGCCGTTTTCAAATACTGGTCAGTGATAACGATGAAAAAGCAATCAGTAGAGTAACAAGCGCACAATGGCAAATAAGACAGGCTGTTGCTATTCCTGCCGATTTAGCACTTTGCCAAGCTTGCTTAGCTGAATTAACTGATTCTACCAACCGACGTTGTGGTTATCCCTTTATCAACTGTACCCAGTGTGGCCCGCGCTTTTCCATTCTTACAGCAATGCCTTACGACAGAAGCCGTACCACCATGACTAGCTTTCCTTTGTGTCAGCAATGCCAAGCAGAATATACAGACCCAACTAACCGGCGCTTTCATGCAGAACCAATTGCTTGTGCGAAATGTGGCCCTAGTCTTTGGCTAAAAGATAATAAAAATAATGTAATAACTGGCCAAGCAAAGGCGTTAATCAACCAGTGTTGTGAGTGGTTAGCCACAGGAAAAATACTGGCAATCAAGGGAGTCGGGGGCTTTCAACTAACCTGTGATGCGACCAATAGCAACGCTATTAATCGTTTAAGACAATGTAAACAGCGACCTGCTAAACCTTTAGCCATTATGATGTGCGACCTTAAGCAAGCGGCACAGTTCTTTAACCTGACTTTATTGGAGCAGCAGCAATTATCCAGTTATTCTGCACCTATTGTATTATTAGCCAAGAAGCATTTAGATCCCAAACAGCCTCTACTAGCAGATCAATTAGCACCTGACCAAGCATTTATTGGAGTAATGCTTGCGTCTTCTCCTTTACATTGGTTGCTACTTAAGCAGTTTAATCAACCTTTAGTCATGACATCCGGTAATGTAAGGGGGGCTCCCATTTGCACTGAAAATGATCAGGCAGAGAGTGCATTAATTGATTTAGCCGATGGTTGGTTGTTTCATAATAGAGATATAGCGCACCGCTGTGATGATTCAGTGATGAAAATCATTGCAGATAAACCTCGGTTAATCCGCCGAGCCAGGGGTTATGTACCTAACTCAATCAAGCTACCCAACAAGTTAAGTACTTATAATGACGTAGTGCTAGCATTAGGCGCAGACTTAAAAAATACCTTTTGCCTGACCACAGCAGGAAAAGCAGTACTGTCTACCCATAACGGCGACTTATCTCATCCTGATTGTTTTCACACATTACATGCAGATATTGCCAATTTGCAAACTTTGCTAGGGGTAAAACCCAAGGCAATTGCTGTTGATTTACATCCAGATTATTTTTCCAGCCGGTTAGGCATACAAATAGCAAAAACAATACAACTGCCGTTGATTAAAATACAACACCATCATGCTCATTTGGCAGCATGTCTGGCTGAAAATAAAGTAATGCCCCAGCAGCCAGTGTTAGGCATTATTTTAGATGGGCTTGGCTATGGTAATAATGGCACATTTTGGGGTGGGGAGTTGTTATTAGGAGATTATCATCAATATCGGCGAGTTGCCCACTTAAAGCCTTTTCCATTATTAGGCGGCGATAAAGCCAGCAGCCAGCCCTGGCGCAACTTGATTGCACTGTTGGCTCAAGCAGGCTATTGGCAAACGTTATCCAAGAGCAACTCAGCGCCTTCCGTATTCAAACAACTGAACACCGCTGAAACTCAATTGTTATTGCAAATGACAGATAAATTTCCCCAAACCAGCTCTGTCGGTCGGCTATTAGATGCAGTGGCTGCATTATTAGCAATCGCCCCTAAGCAACTGAGCTTTGAAGGGGAAGCAGCCATGAAGCTGGAAGCCTTGGCCTTGGCATATCATGCAGATATTACTGATTACTATCCGTTTACTGTCTGTCGTAATCAGGAATACTGGCTACTGGATACCACTACTATCTGGCCAGCAATGATTACAGAATTAAGCCAAGGTATCAGTCATTCTGAGTTGGCTGCTAAGTTTCAGCTAAGCTTGGTGAAAGGGCTAAAGGCGTTGGTGGTCAAATTATTGGAGCAAGATCAGCTGACATTTACAGAAGTGGTGCTAAGTGGTGGGGTATTTCAAAACCAACTGATCCTGAGTGAGCTAATAGCGGAGCTCAGCGCTTTAGGATTAATGGTTTATTCCCATAGCCAGGTACCCAGTAATGATGGTGGCATTGCTTTAGGACAAGCAGCTATAGCATTAGCAAAAATTGGAAAAACAAACCTGTAAAAGCGACTTCAATAAATAAAGAACTATTATGTAATATTAAAGGTTAATCAGAGGTACTCTGTATGAACTTACTACAAATCAACACAATTATTGTGCCTGTTGATTTCTCTGAAGAGTGCACAGATGCAGTGCAGTCAGCGTTAGAACTGGCAGAGTCTCCACAAAAAGTGACAGTAGTACATGTAAAATACCCTGTAAACTATGTTACGGCTGGTACGGCTTTTGTGCAATTGGATGAAGAAAGACACCAAAAAGAAGTAGAAGCTTATTTGCAACAATATATTCAAAAGCATAACTGGCAGGGAATTAACAGCGTTGTATTATCGGGAGACCCTGGTAGTGAAATTGCTGAGTATGCAAGAAAAATCAATGCAGGTTTAGTTGTTATCTCTTCTCATGGTTACCATGGTTTTAAAAGATTTATGCTAGGCTCAGTGGCTGAGCGGGTTATTAGATTTACTACTTGCCCTACTTTAGTATTGAAACGATAACAATGAAATTACAATTTTTAGGAGGCACTGGAACAGTAACAGGCTCAAAGTATCTAATTACTTACCAAGATAAGAAGATACTTGTCGATTGTGGGCTTTATCAGGGGGTTAAAAATGTCAGGTTACGTAACTGGCAGCAATTCCCTGTCAATCCTGCTGCTATAACAGCCATTATATTAACCCATGCCCATTTAGACCATAGTGGCTATATTCCCGCCTTAATTAAACATGGCTTCAGTGGCCCAATATATTGTACTAAAGCAACACTTGCGTTGTGTAATATTTTGCTACCAGACTCAGGCTTTCTCCAAGAAGAAGATGCCCGTTACGCCAATAAATATAAGTTTTCAAAACATCATCCTGCTTTACCTTTATATACAGAAGCAGAGGCTAGAGACTCTCTAAAGTTATTCGTTACAAAACACTACCATGAAACTTTCGAGCTAGTAACAGGCTTGCAGATTACCTTTAATCCTGTTGGACATATTTTGGGGTCTTCAGCACTGTTAATCAAAACGAAAAATTGCAAAATTCTATTTAGTGGGGATGTTGGCAGAAATAATGATATTATTATGCAAGCACCAGAGCCAATAAAAGAGCGGCCCGACTATGTAGTGGTAGAGTCCACTTATGGTGATCGTCGCCACGAAGAAACAGACCCTTATCAACTATTAGAAGTCGTCATTAATCAAACGGTTAAGCATGGTGGTATTATTCTTATACCAGCATTCGCGGTAGGGCGTACTCAAACAGTGTTGTATATTATTCACCAGCTAAAAGCTAAAAAAGCGATTCCAGATATTCCTGTTTATTTAAACAGCCCAATGGCGATCAGTGCTACCGAAGTATTCTGCCAGCATTATAAAGAGCATAAATTATCCAAAGAAGAGTGCCACCTTATTGATAAAGGTACTCATTTTATTCGTACTGCAGAAGAGTCTATTGCCTTAAATAACAAGAAATTTCCTGCCATTATTATTTCTGCAAGTGGGATGGCAAGCGGTGGTAGAGTATTACACCACTTAAAAACGTTAGTCTCTCATCAGAAAAATAGTGTTGTATTTGTTGGCTTTCAAGCACCTGGCACCCGAGGTGATGCGATGACCCACGGGGCAACCCAGATTAAAATTCATGGGCAATACTACCCGATAAAAGCCTCTGTTTATCATCTTGATAGTTTATCAGCCCATGGAGACTATTATGAAATTCTTCACTGGTTAAATCAGCTTACCCAACCGCCCAAAATGACCTTTGTCACCCATGGTGAGCCGGTTGCAGCAGATGCTATGCGATTACATATTCAAGATGACCTTGGGTGGCCAGTTCGAGTACCTGATTATTTAGAATGTGTCAGCTTAAAATAAAATGGATTATTACTGAGCATGTGCCTAGGCATACCTGCAAAAATTATTGCTATTACGGACTTGGCAAACAGCTTGGCGCTAGCGGAAACGGCTGGGGTGCAACGACAGGTAAGTGTGGCGATGTTGACGTTAAAGGGAAAAACGATTGAGTCGTTAGTGGGGGAGTGGGTATTACTTCATGTCGGTTTTGCCATGGCATTAATTAACCAAGAAGAAGCTGATCGAGCTTTGGATTTATTGGCGCAAATGGATCCTGATAGCCAATGATGATGCTTACGAGTGTCTTCCGTGACAGTAGCCAGGTAACCAAACAGGTTAAGCTGATTCAGACTGTCGCGGACCCACTGGCTGATAAATGGGGGCGCCCATTACAGATTATGGAGGTTTGCGGCGGACATACCCATGCTATTTTTAAATTTGGCTTAGATCAGTTAATTCCCAAATCTATCGAGTTTATTCATGGCCCCGGCTGCCCTGTTTGTGTATTACCCATTGAAGCCATTGATCAAGCAGTGACTATTGCTGAACAATCAGATGTGATTTTCACCAGCTTTGGTGACCCATTGCGGGTACCGGGTTCAAAGAAAAGTTTGTTGAAGGCCAAAGCGCAAGGTGCGGATATACAGGTGTTGTATTCTCCGTTAGATGCCATTGCCTTAGCGAAAAATAATCCAGATAAACAGGTGGTTTTTTTCGCCATTGGTTTTGATACCACCATGCCCAGTATTGCTTTTTCTTTGCTTACAGCCGCTCAGCAAGGCATTAATAATTTACGTTTTTTGTGTCATCACATCCGGCTAATGCCAACCCTAATGGCCTTATTAGCAGGGGAAAAAGTCCAGTTAGACGGCTTCGTTGGGCCTGGCCATGTCAGCATGGTTATTGGAGCTCATGCCTACCAGCCCATTGCGAAACGCTACCGAAAGCCACTGGTCATTGCCGGGTTTGAGCCAGTAGATTTTCTCCAGGCACTCTATCAACTCATTTTGCAATTAGCGCAGGGTCGTTGCGAAATCGAAAATGCTTATGCACGAGTAGTCACTGCTGAGGGAAATTTATCAGCGCAACAGGCTATTTCAACAGTGTTTGATGACGGTGTAGATAGTCAGTGGCGAGGACTAGGAGTGGTCCCTGGTTCTAGCGTCAAAATTAAAGAGTGTTATCAGGCGTTTGATGCTAGGCAACTGCTGAACAACACAGTCTTGTCTCAATCTTCTGTTGAAATAAAAGACCCTGGTTACTGTAATGCAGTGTTAATGGGAAAACTCAAGCCTGACCAGTGCCCTTTGTTTCGCAAGCAATGTACACCAGAGAATCCAAAGGGGGCGCTGATGGTGTCGGGAGAAGGGGCATGTGCAGCCTATTATTACTACAAAGGTACATAACAAAACTATTGCGCTTGCAAATACTGCGTTAAAAATCGACTCAAAGTGCTCATTTATTCAAATATAAACTCCGCCTTCTCGTCGATTTTTGCCTTGTCTTTGCTTCGCTCATAACGTTTTGTAAGCACCTCAAGTATCAGAGGAATACTGAGTTTTGTGTCTGATTTGGGATAGCAGGTTATTGGAGAATAAATATTGAGCAACAGGGTATTCTATCGCTGCGACATGGATGTCGCTTTAACTCTTGATGGGCCAAGGATGGCCCTTCAAGAGTGGCAGAAGAATAGTCTGTTATTCCATATCAGACACTAGACTTATTTTCAGCCCCTTTCGAGATAGTTTTCAAAGGGAGAAGGAGCTAAATTGGGTGCCTGATAAGGAGAACTTGGATTTTGGTTAAAACCGATTCCCCCATTATTACTCTGGCCCACGGTGCGGGTGGCAGAGCTATGCAGCAGTTGATTGATGAGATTTTCCTTAGTGTCTTTGATGACACTCCCTTGCAAAGTCAGCTCAAAGAAGATCAAGCGCAACTGCCGTTAGCTGAGTTCACAGCCCATGGGGATCGACTGGCGTTTACCACTGATAGCTTTGTGGTAACACCATTGATTTTCCCCTGCGGTGACATTGGCAAACTAGCGGTCTGTGGCACTGTTAATGACCTGGCTGTAGGGGGCGCTAAGCCTTTGTATCTCAGTGCTGGGTTTATTATCGAAGAAGGGATTGAGTTCAAACTGCTGGAATCCATTGTCAGCTCTATGGCCAAAACGGCTCAACAGGCTGGGGTGAGGATAGTCACTGGGGATACTAAGGTAGTCGAGCGGGGGATGGCCGATCAGCTGTTTATTAATACCTCCGGGGTGGGGGTTATACCCAGTAGAATTCAGGTAAAGGTTAGTGCTGCACAACCAGGAGACAAAATCCTGGTCAATGGTTTTATAGGCGATCATGGTGCCGCAGTGATGTTAGCCAGAGAAAACCTGGGGCTTTACAGTGACCTTCGCAGCGATTGCGCCCCGTTATCTTTATTGATTCACCCCCTATTAGCCCAATGCCCACAAATTCGCTGTATGCGTGATGCCACCCGTGGTGGCTTGGGCGTGGTACTGAATGAAATTGCCAAAGCCTCCCAAGTGACCATTGAGCTGTTTGAGCCTGAACTACCCATTCGTCCCCAAACCCAAGCTATCTGTGAAATTCTTGGCTTAGAGCCACTGTTTCTTGCCAATGAGGGAATGGCTGCCTTTGTAGTGCCAGCTCAGCAGGTGGAGCAAGCCCTCCAGCTCATGCAGTCCCATCCCTTGGGGCAACAAGCCAAAGTGGTTGGCCAAGTTACCGAGACTTCGCAGGGGATGGTTTATTTATCGACTGCCTATGGCGGAAAACGAATGTTGGAAACACCCTATGGCGTGCAGTTACCACGAATTTGTTAACTACTCTTAATCATCACAGGCTATGCACGAACTCTCCATTATTCAGGCACTACTCCAACAGGTCAGGCCCTATACCGATAAAAGCATCCGCAGAATCTGTATTGAGGTAGGTGGGCTGAGTTGCGTGGATCCTGACCGGTTGCAGTTCTGTTTTGAGATGGTGAAAGAAGAAGCCGCTTTAGCCAAAACTGACTTGGTTATCGACAACCCCGGTGGTCAGGCCAGGTGTAATAATTGTCAGAAATTGTTTGAACTAGTCAGGCTGGGCTTACCGTGCCCCTGTGGTAGTTATAACTATACTTTGATCTCAGGACAGCAATTAACTCTCACTGAAATCGAGTTCGCCTAATGTGTAATCACTGTGGATGCTCAAGCGAAAAAGCCCTGTTAACAGCGCCGGGCACGGATAGCCAACACCATCACCTGCATTTTGATGCTCATAGCCTTCAATTACAGCAATCTTTATTGGCAGGAAACGAAGCCATTGCTGAACAAAACCGGCAGTGGCTGGTTAACCAAAATATCACCTGTATTAATCTGATGGGGACGCCAGGCGCTGGCAAAACTCAATTACTAGAAGCTACCTTAGCTGATCTGGCTGAGGGATTACCTGAAGTTGCGGTGTTGGAAGGGGATCAGCAAACCCTCAATGATGCTAGGCGTATCCAAGCGATGGGAGGCAAGGCTCTGCAGATTAACACGGGTACTGGCTGTCATTTGGATGCGGAAATGATCAAAGCAGGGTTAGCAGCCCTGTCACCAGTAGCAGGAAGCCTGGTGTTTATTGAGAATGTCGGTAACTTGGTCTGCCCTGCGTTGTTTGACCTGGGTGAGCAGCGCCGAGTAGCGATGATGGCCGTCACTGATGGTGATGATAAGCCGGAAAAATACCCTCATCTGTTTAGCAGTTGTGAGTTGGTGATTATCAATAAAGCGGATTTACTGCCTTACCTGGAGTTTGACCTGACCAAAGTCAAACAAGCAATTAGCCAGTTAAATCCCCAGGCAGAAATTTTTTTACTATCAGCGAAAACTGGAGAGGGATTCGTTGACTGGGAACACTGGTTAACCACCAGCAAAGCCGTTTCCCAGGCCACAGCGTCAGCCACGCATCAGCCCCATGGATAAAGGCTTTTTACCACGGCAACAATTTCCAGAGCTGTATCAAGCGCTAAGAAAAGCGGGTTATGAGGTCATTGGGCCAACAGTCAAGGATGGTGCCATTGTCTTTTCGCCATTAGCGGGTTTTGAGCAACTGCCATTGGGCTGGCAGGAGCAAGTATCGCCAGGACGCTATCAACTGGAACAGACTGCCGGCCAGCGCTGTTTTTACTGGAACACAGGCCCTCAAGCACTTAAGCCTTGGCTGTTTAAGCCAGAACAGCACCTATGGCAGGCAGAACAAACCACAGAGGGTCTATGTTTTCGCCAAACGCCCGAGCAAGCTCAGCCAAGGGCATTTATTGGCCTGCGTGGTTGTGATCTGGCAGCGCTGAAAATTCATGATCAGCACTTTCTCAACGGGTTATTTCCTGACCCATATTATCAAACACAGCGACAGCAACTATTTATCATTGCTGTTAATTGCGCCCGCAGTGCCAGTACCTGTTTTTGTGTCTCCACCGGTGATGGGCCTGCCGCTACCTTTGGTTTTGATATTTTGCTGGATGAGTTGGAAACCGGCTTTTTAGTGGCGAGTGGCAGTGATCAAGGAGAGGTAATCGTTCAGCAGTTACCGCTGGCCAAAGCCAAAACAAAGCAGCTATCCGAGGCAAAACAACAGCTTCAAGCGGCCACCTACCAGCAGCGAACCATGCCCGATGAACAACAACTACTGAAACTGGTAAACAGGCTAGATCACCCACAATGGCAGGATGTAGCAGAGCGCTGCCTGGCTTGTGGCAATTGCACGCTGGTCTGTCCCACTTGTTTTTGCTCTAAGCAGGAGTCACACAGTGATGTTAAAGGGCAGCAGGCTGAGCAAGTGCGACTATGGGATTCCTGTTTCAGCGAGCAGCATAGTTACATTGTCGGTAAAGTTTTTCGCCCGGAAATCAGTCAGCGTTACCGCCAGTGGTTAACCCACAAGCTGGCTACTTGGCAACAGCAGTTTGAACGCAGTGGCTGCGTGGGCTGTGGTCGCTGTATTAGCTGGTGCCCAGTGGGGATTGATCTGGTAGAAGAAGCTCAGGCTTTGTTAAAGGATGAGGTCGATGATGACTGAATTCTTACCTAAAGGGCTGCAACTACCCATAGTGGCAACATTGGCAGATAAACAGCAGGAGTCACCGGGTATTTACACCTTGCACCTGGCACTGGAGACGAACTCATCGTTTGATTTTGCCTTTGGCCAGTTCAATATGCTGTATTTGTTTGGGCTAGGGGAAGTGCCTATCTCTATTATGGGCTGGCAGCAAGATTTGCTGCTGCACACTATCCGAGCCGTTGGTCGGGTTACCCAGCCACTGGTGGCGTTGGATATTGGTGCCCAACTAGGCTTGCGGGGACCATTTGGTCAGGGCTGGCCATTACACCAACTGGAAGGCCAGGACTTAGTGTTCATTACTGCTGGATTAGGCTGCGCACCAGTGGTTGCAGCAATCAATTATGCCGTTGAGAATCGTAGCAAGTATGGCAGGATCGTGATACTGCAAGGGGTGAAGCACCATAACGATTTGTTGTGGCAGCCCCAGTATGAACGCTGGCGTGACTTGGGTGATTGCCAGGTATTACTGGCAGCCAGTGAAGAGAAAAAACGCAAGTATCACTGGCGGTTAGGCATGGTGACCGAGTTATTAGCACTGGCGCAGTTTGACGCTAACTATTGTGCCGTGCTGATGTGTGGTCCTGAGATTATGATGCTGGCGGCCCTGAAACAATTAGCTAAACATCAGGTTCACGATAAATCAGTTTATTTGAGCCTGGAGCGGAATTTCCAGTGTGGTCATGGTTCTTGTGGTCATTGTCAGTTAGGGCCTTATTTCGTCTGTAAAGATGGTCCTGTGTTTCACTATCCACAGATTAAGTCTTGGTTTGGCCTGGCAGGAGTTTAGGGAATGAACCAGCAAGCGAACCCAACCAAGCTGACCGTGGCCCTTCATAAACTGACATCTTGTTCAGGCTGTCAGCTGGCTTTTCTTAATCAAGGGGCCACTTTGCTAGAACTAGTGGAGCTGGTTGAGTTTAAGCACTTTATCGAAGCAGGCCTGAACCACCCAGATGAAAAAGTGGACCTGGCATTTGTGGAAGGTAGTGTCTCCACTCCCGAAGATTTAAAGCGTGCCCAACAGATTCGTCAGAACAGCAAACTAGTGGTCAGTATCGGTGCCTGTGCTACCAGTGGTGGGGTGCAGGCATTACGGAATATGGCTGATGGCAATGCCTGGATGCAAGCGGTGTATACCCGCCCTGACTTTATCGCCACGTTAGGGACCTCAACCGGGGTGGCTGAGCATATTAAAGTGGATTTTGAGCTGTGGGGTTGCCCCATTACTGTCAGGCAAGTGAATCATTTTATTCGTCAGCTGTTATTTGGCGCTAAACCCCGGCCGGAGGCTGAAAAGCTTTGTATGGCATGTAAGCGCCACCAGCTAGTCTGTGTCATGGTCACCCAACAGGCTCCTTGTTTAGGGCCGGTGGTGCGCACAGGGTGTGGGGCGTTATGTCCGGCTTTTGGGCGAGCCTGTTATGGTTGTTTTGGCCCTTCAGAGCAGCCCAATTGCCATAGCCTGGCCAATCGATTTGCCGGGCTGGGTTTAGTCCCACGAGAAATTGCCCAGCGTTTTGCCTCAATCCACAGCCATAGCAACCCCTTTCGGGAAGAAAGCCACCATTGGCAGGCGATTGAGGTTAAGGAAATTGAGTAATGGCTAAGCAGCGTAAGATTGCTTTAAAAGTCCCTTTTGTCACCCGCCTAGAGGGGGAAGGGGCGTTAGAGCTATCCGCCAAAGGGGATACAATTGATAAGCTACACCTGAAAATTTTTGAGCCCCCCCGGTTATTTGAAAAGTTTCTGGAAGGTAAGTCCTATCAGGATGTGCCTGACCTGAATGCTCGCATCTGTGGGATTTGCCCGATGGCTTATCAGCTCACTTCCATTCAAGCCATTGAAGACTTATTTAATATTCAATTGCCTGATCATTTAATCCAGCTCAGACGACTAATGAATCTGGGAGAATGGATTCAAAGCCACTCCCTGCATATTCACTTTTTAGCTGTTCCTGATTTTTTAGGGTTTGAGAGCGCCTTAAGCATGGCTAAGCAGCATCCGCAGGTCTTGCAACGGGGCATGCAAATCCAGGAAACCGGCAATGCCTTGATGACTTTGTTAGGGGGCCGCTCAGTACACCCAGTGGGTTTACAGGTAGGGGGCTTTGGTCGGTTGCCTGAGCCGGCAAACTGGGATGCAGCCAGGCAACAAGTGGATCAAGCCTTACCAGCTGCAGTAGCGTTATTACGCTGGACAGCCAGCTTACCATTGCTGGACTACAGCCATGACTTTATTTGGGTCAGCTTAAAACATTCTGAGATTTATCCCATTAATGGCGGGGATATTACTACCAGTAATGGTTTAACGTTAAATTATTGGCAATATCCTGATCATTTTAAAGAACATCAGGTGCGGCATTCGACCGCCTTTTATTCATTGCTGGACGGTAAGGATTATTTAGTCGGTCCATTAGCCCGATTAAATAATAATGTTGCTATTTTGCCTGGTCCCATAAAAAAGCTAGTTAATGATATTGGTCTGGTGTTTCCCAACCAAAATATGTTTACCAGCATTCAGGCTCGGGCAGTAGAGATTCTTTTAGCGTTAACTGAAGCACAACAACTATTGGCTGAGCCCTGTCCAACAGGAGATGCCCATCTGCCAGTGACACCACAAGCTGGGGAATGTTGTTATTGTACAGAAGCCCCAAGAGGAATGATCTACCATCACTACCAGCTAGACGACGAGGGGCGAGTAATTAATTGTACAATTATCCCGCCCACTAGTCAGAACCAAGCCCGGATAGAGCAGGATTTAAAATATTCTGTCAAAAAATTTGGCTTACATAACAGTGATGACGCGCTGAAGTTTTTCTGTGAAAGAGTCATCCGCAATTATGATCCTTGTATTTCCTGCTCGACCCATTTTTTGGATTTTAATATCGTGCGTGGATAACGCTAATTTTTTTTAGCAAAATTTCTGTATCCGTCTGCATGAAATTAACAACATTGATCTGGACCAAACCATTATTGCGGTTTCTTGTGCATTCTATGTTGGTGGGCTCCTATGCTTTAAGCTACAGAAGCTGTCTAAGTTAGATAGAATTACTTTATGAGTGGAAATTTTTTAAGTAATGCGCCGGTTTGGCTCAATGCTTTAATTGTATTGGTAACCATGCTGTTGATTGCCAAAGGTGCGCAATGGGTGGTGGTTTCTGCCTCACAATTGGCCAAGTTGCTGGGTTTATCAGAGTTGGTGATTGGTTTAACTGTGGTTGCTATGGGCACTTCTGCACCGGAATTTGCTGTGACACTGATTGCTGGGCTGAAAGGCCATGGCAATATTTCTGTTGGCAATATTGTTGGTTCCAATATTTTTAACTTGGGTTTTATTTTGGGTGGTTGTGCGCTGGTTAAAGCCATTCCCACCAGTAACAAACTGGTGTGGCGGGATGGCATGGTATTATTCGCTGCGACGGTGTTTCTTTCTATAGTTGTGGGGGTTGATCTACACCTGGGGCGCCTTGAAGGGGCTTTGATGTTTACCGGGCTGGTTCTTTACATCATTTATTTATTATATCAACGTGATGACTCATTAGTACCAGAGGCTGTATCATCAGTTGCTAATCACCCTCTCTTTAAGCAATGCCTGATGCTGGGGGGAGGGTTGGTGATGATTCTAGCCAGCTCTCATTTGATGGTGGATGCAGCAGTTTCAATTGCCACTGATTTTGGTGTCAGTCAGTGGGTAATTGCCGTCACCATTGTTGCAGCTGGTACTTCTGCACCGGAAATTGCTACCAGCCTGACAGGTGTTCTCAAAGGGCATTATTCACTCAGTGCCGGCAATCTCATTGGCAGTGATCTGTTCAATCTGCTTGGGGTGTTGGGGCTAGCGGGGATGTTACAGCCAGTGACAACTGATCCAATGGCTCGCATCTCATTATTAGCAGTTACCGCCATGGTGATAGTGACCGTATTCTTTATGCGCACTGGCTGGCGAATCTCCCGTTTGGAAGGCGGCTTATTAGTGGCATTTGGTCTAGTCCGCTGGGGATTTGATTTCACCTCGTGGATGGCTTAAGAAGCTGAGAACAAGTCAAAATATTAAATTTTTGTAATCAATGGTATTTATCGGATTTTAATCTACACTCACTCGCGTATCTTCTTCGAATAAAAAACTTGCAAGGCGAAGTTGATGGAATAACACACTGATAATTTCTAATACCAAATATACAAAAAGGATTTATTATGTCTCAAGTTAATTCTGAAATTGGTTTATTCCCTGTCCATTATTTAGTTCAACCAAAAGTAGATGGCAAACCTTTGCTAGGCGCGCCAGTACTTAACTTAAATTTATTGGTAAATGCACCAGCTGGAACAATATGCGGTGTTGCACATGTTTTTCAAGCGATCAGCCCACCTTTAAACGTTTTTTCTAACGTCCATGGCACTTGGTCATACATGGCCACTATGTCATCGACTCATATTTTGTTGGTAGCAGAAGGCCAGGGCCCAACAGAAATAATCATTCACGGACAACCACAACTAGTAGAAAACCTACGTTTACGAGCATCACTTGAAAAAGACTGGCAATCAGGCGTATGTAACTACGAATTCCTTTATGAAGGTCAGTGGCACAAAGTAGAAGGCGCTAGTGTCAGTATTGAAGAGTTTGACCAAAACACTGTGTTAGATAAGTTACAAACAGCAATCGAAGCGTAGTCGATACAAATAAAGTTGCAAAAAATCCCGCAAAGGAGGGACCTCCCCTTTGCGGGAAGCATAATCAAGCAATATTAGTTATTAAATTAGGGCACTATTGTTAAGGTAAACCTGCGCAATAAATATTTTTCGATTTCAATAATGATAAAAAACAGTAAGGTACTACTAATAATATGCAGCCAACTGATTAATGTCAGCCCACTGGTTTGAAATAAATATTGAAAATAACTGCTGTAAGTAAATGCCATTTGCAGCAGGAATAGAATACCGATGGCATACCATAAATAAATATTGCTAGTTAAACTGCTCCATGACAAGGCATGACGCTGCATCACACGCGTATTAAGCAAATAAAAAATTTCACAAAAGACCAGTACATTAACTGCTATCGTACGGGATTCATTTAAACCATGCCCGGTTTGGTTATACCACAGATACATACCAAAGCTGGTTACTACCATTAATATTGAAACAAAACAGGTTCTCCAAATCAGCAATTTTGATAGCAGAGGAGCATCAGGTTTTCTTGGAGGGCGTTTCATTACATCAGATTCTGCTGGCTCAAAACCTAAGGTCATGGCTAGGGTAACGGCGGTGACCATATTAATCCATAGAATTTGTACTGGCGTAATGGGTAGTACTACACCCAAGGCGATAGCAGCCAAAATACTTAACGCTTCTCCGCCACTGGTAGGTAGTATAAACATAATGGCTTTTTTCAAATTGTCATATACCACCCGGCCTTCTTCGACCGCATCGACAATAGAGGCAAAATTATCATCTGCTAATACCACGCGTGACGCCTGCTTAGCTGCCTCAGTGCCTTTACACCCCATGGCAATGCCCACTTCAGCTCGCTTTAATGCAGGGGCATCATTGACCCCATCACCCGTCATCGCTACCACATGGCCTTGGGCCTGCAACGCTTGCACCAGTTTTAATTTATGCTCCGGACTGGTACGGGCAAATACGTCCCGCTCATGAGCAAGTTGCTGTAATGCCTGGTCAGATAACTGTTCTAAATCGCTGCCAGTCACTGGATCCGTATCAAGCCCAATCTGCATTTGCCGGCCAATTGCAGCAGCAGTGGCAGTATGATCGCCAGTGATCATTTTAACCTGGATTCCCGCTGACTGGGCCATAGCTACAGCACGAATAGCTTCTGGGCGAGGAGGGTCGACCATGCCTACCAGCCCCACCATAGTCAGTCCTTGGCTGATATCATCTAGGGCTAACGCAGAGGGCTTGGTCGTAAAGTTCAAATAGGCGATTGCTAATACACGTTTACCATTACTGGCCAGTTCATTGGCCTGATTTAACCACCAGTCTGGCTCAAAGGGTTGATCCTCACCATTCAAGCGTTGTTGGTTGCACATCTCTATGATCTGTTCTGGAGCCCCTTTGACGATTGCAAAATAGTGCCCGTGATGATCATGGTGAAGAGTGGCCATAAACCGATATTCCGATGCAAAGGGGATTTCATCCAAGCGAGGCTTTTCAGCTTTTTCCGTATCACTGATCAGTCCATATTTATAAGCGAGGGTAATTAAGGCTGCTTCGGTAGGGTCACCACTGATTTGCCAATGCTGGTTGTTCTGCTGCAAAGTGGCATCATTACAAAGCAGGCAGGCGCTCATCATTAAATCTAAGTCAGGGTAAGCCCCCCCATTAACCTGAACACCACTTTGACCAATATTCCCCTTTGGCTCATAACCGACCCCAGACACTGGGTAGGCTTCTTCCCGCAACACTACATCGGTCACAGTCATTTCATTGCGGGTTAAAGTACCGGTTTTATCTGAACAGATAACAGTAACGGAGCCCAGGGTTTCCACTGCGGGCAACTGGCGAATAATGGCATGACGATTGGCCATTCGTTGTACCCCAATCGCCAGAGTTATTGTGAGGATTGCAGGCAGCCCTTCAGGAATTGCCGCGACGGCCAGGCCAACCGCCGCAATGAACATGTCAGTGGCACTGTAATTACGCCCTAACCAACCGAAACAAAAAGTAGCTGCTGCCAATAAAATGGTGATTGCAGAAAGCCAGCCCGCAAACCGGGCTACTTGGCGAAGTAGAGGTGTGGATATTGACTTCACCTCACCAATTAACCCACTGATTCGGCCTATTTCGGTATTTGCACCAGTGCTGGTGACAATGCCTACCCCAGTACCCGAAGTAACCAGGGTCCCCGAATAAGCCATTGAGAACCGTTCAGCTAGTGGAGCTGCCACAGTATCTGGTTGATCAGACTTAACCACTGCCTGGGACTCGCCCGTAAGAATGGCTTCATCGATATGCAGCTCTCGCACTTTAAGCAAGCGTAGATCAGCTGGGATTTTGTCACCAGGTTGCAGCTGCACAATATCTCCAGGCACTAACTCAGCCGCTTCAATAATGTGAGTTTCACTGTTCCTACGGACTAAAGCCTGAGGAGAAAGCAGGGCACGGATGGCATTTAATGCTTTTTCTGCTTTGCCTTCCTGGATGAGCCCAATCACGGCGTTAATAATCACTACGCCAAGAATCACCGTAGTATCCAGCCAGTGTTGAAGCAGAGCAGTGATACTGGCTGAAACGATTAACACATAAATAAGGGCATTGTTGAATTGAGCCAGCAGACGATTTAACCAGCTACGTTGTTTAGCTTCCGGCAGTCGATTAAACCCATAGTTATGCAAGCGTTGTTGGGCTTCTTGTTGCGACAAACCTTCTTCATTGCTGCCCAGGTGTGAAATAACATCAGCTACTGAACAATTCCACCAGTTTTGTCGTGGAGACATCTATATTCCTTTGAATGTAACCTTTCTACCATCAGGACTATTACTCAATGAAAGCATAGTACAGTAGTTGTCGTGGAGTTGTGATTGACCTACCTCAGGAAAACGGTTGGTTTTTTATTGCATAATCAACCATGATAAATAAGGTGTTAAAACGAAAACAATAAGAAGACAGTAAAGCACTAAAAGTATTTACTTACCTTGATAGTTCATGGGAAAATTTGCCAGATTGAAGATATCTTCTAGGGTGCTACCTAGCAATCAGCAGGTAAAGTAAAGCAGCTATATTTGCTTAAGGAATGCCAAAACAAATCCACTAAAAATAGCAATGGCCACAAACCACTTTACTTTTTTGTGGTTTTAAACAGTATAAGATGTCCAATCAATAATGCCAAAGATTGATAAAATAATTAATATTATACCCGTCGCGAATCATTTTTAGGTTTTGTTATCATCATTCCTCACCCCAATCACCTATTAATATAGGCTCATGAGGCTTCGTCACTTGATGGCCTCACCTAAAAATCCTACGCATTGGGTATATACTGGTTGATGTTAGTCGAATTAGATGAGTTGACATGCTATCAGAAGCAAACCTTCCATCAAGTGAAAAACCTGCAAAATAGGTAGCTTTAGACATCTCTAGGAAAAATAAAGCTTGCAAACCTGCCTCTCTTCCGAGCCTAGATAATTCAACTGTTGAAAAATTTTTTTTCAGTAAATTATTTTATTTTAGATATTATTTCCCATCAATTATTCGCTCTAGTGGTGCATACGTAAAGTTGGGTCTAGTCCGCTGGGGTTTTGATTTCTGTACCCGCATGTAAGGCCGTCTCTTCCAGGTGATTTTTTCTCGGTAGTGTATGGATTAACCAATACCCTATACTCATTGCCAAAACAACCACACCCACCGCTAACATATAATAAGGGTCAGATGATTCATGATCCATAATAATCACTTTTCGAGCGATTGCCATTAATGCGGTTGCCATGACGATTTTGACATGAATAACATCTTCTCTTAGATAAATAGTAATATTAATAAATATTTCGATGGCAATCAGAACGGCGAGAAATGCGCCAAATGTCGCCAACATATCTGATATAGTCAGTATATAAAGCGGTGGTGTAACTAACTTCTGATACAAAGTCCAGCCCACATCAATAACACCCATCACAATGACGAACACCATTAAAATAGCCAGCAACCTAACAGACCAATGAATAACAAAGTACAGTTTCTCAATCAGTTTTTCGTTAGTGTCAGTTTTCACAATCATCTCCGAATAATAGGGCTTTTATGCTGTCTGCATTACTGGGGAGTTAAATGTTTCCGGTTTCAACGTAATGACTGGACAAGTGACTGTATCCAAAATACTTTCTGCCCTATTGCCAATTATGAAACCAGCTATACCGGTACGACACAAAGTACCCATGACTAACAAGTCAATTCCATTGTCTTTTATGTAAACAGGCAGTTGAGATTCAGGTTCACCTTCGACTAATGCTATCTCTGGTGATAAATCTTGAACGGCAAGTCGATTGATCAGCCTTTGCATTGCTGTTTCCCTATCCTTAAACTCAACGTCTGCATATTTGTGGATGTCGTTTTCTTGAAACCGCCCCCAACTGCGAAAATAGGATTCACCGGGCAACTGCCAAGCATGAAAAATATGCAGTTTTGCATCAAGCGAGCGCGCAACAAAGGCAGCAAAGCTTAGAACTAGGCTATTCAACTCAGTGCCCTCAGGTGTTGGGGCAGCTAAGTCAACCGCCGCCACTATATGCTTTGCTTGTGGCTCTGCACTTCGTGCAGTGGTCCAAACCGGTACTGGCGATTTACGCATTAAATGCCGGGTTGTGCTACCTGACAGAGCAGCATACTGTTTATGCCCACGATTAGCATCAATGGCAATTAAGTCATACTGATACTTAACCGAGAAAAGGATAATTTCTAGAAAAGCAATGCCTGATTTAACTTTGGCATCAAAGCTAATGTTGGGATAATGAGTTTCTAAGTTAGTAACATAAGCTAATAGTTGTTGCTCTTGCTTTTCTAAAATGCCATCCATTAACTCTTTGGCTAGTTCTAATGGCACATACTTAGCCATTCGAGTAGCAGTTATATCTTCCACAACTGAAAATAAAGTCACAGAAGCACTATTTTGGTTAGCTACGAGTAATATTTGGTGAAACTGCTCATTTAGCACTTGACTAGGCGCTAGTGGTATTAATATTTTATTGATATTCATAGCTAAGTCCTCTTAATTGGCTTTTTCATACTGATTGATGTGTTTGGTATAACCACAGTAAATAACTACTGTAACCCACCACTAAAAAACTTCCTGCAAAATGTCCTAAACTATTTTTTTGCTTAAAAAAAACTAGAATGGCAAACAAAATCATGGTGCTGAGTAATAAGACGAAGTAGTCACGGCTGAAGACTCCAGGTTCAACCCAAGTGGTTGCAATGAGTCCTGGAATAGGCATCACAGCCAGTAAATTAAATAAATTAGAACCAACCACATTGCCTATTGCCATGCCATGGTGTCCTTTTACTGCACTGGCAACAGATGCCGCTAACTCTGGTAAACTGGTGCCAATAGCAACGATAGTGAGACCAATCACTAATTCACTAATCCCTAAACTGGTAGCAATATTGGTTGCACCCCACACGAGTAGTCTGGCGCTCAATAATAAAATAATGAGTCCAACCAAAAACCAACCAATAGTTTTCCCTAAAGGTGTTTTTGTGGCTTCCTCTTGATCAATGACATCATTATCAGCTTGTGAGCTGTCCAGGCTATTTTTGTAACAGACAACATAGAGGGTAATCAGCAAAAACAGTAGCAGAATAATGCTATCAATCACCGTGAGCTTATGATCATATAATAAATACCCAGTTACTAAAGTCACTATTAATAACAAAGGTAATTCCCGCTTGATTAACCCTTTTTCTAATAAAATGGGGGAGATTAGTGCCGTAACACCAAGTACTAGGCCAATATTGGCGATATTAGAACCTAAGGCATTACCAACCGCCAGTGATCCTGCACCACTCAACCCAGCCATAGTTGATACAATAATTTCTGGCGCTGACGTACCAACTGAGACAATAGTAATGCCGATTAATAATGGTGAAACATTAAAGCGATGGGCGATAACGGCTGCGCCAAAAACAAACCGGTCAGCACTCCAAACCAATAATAATAAACCTGCAATAATAGCAATAGTAAACAGTATCATTATTTACCACATTTGAATTATGTCGTTTGTCAGTTAGGTCACCAAGACAGCAGACGTCTACTCTTCGCGATTGATTTTTATACCTAAAAAAATACACTATTCGTATTGGTTAAACTGCTTGATGACCGGTCTATTTTTTCACCTAATCAAAGCGCAATTAATATTGCCGTAACAAGGCTAATGCGGCCTGATTGATTTTTCGAGGTGGTTGAAGCACTTCACTTAATTGATATTGTTTTTCTTGGGCGGGTAGCTGATACACATGGTACGCTTCTGGCCCTAAGGTATCTAATGCGGTGTCAAGGTATACATAGTTTTCAGGTATCGGTTCACCCGTTTTAACAACTTTAAACTGGCAGCTGCATTCAGGCGTTGCAACCGCTAATGGCTCTTCAATCCATAGATAAACGGCTTTTTCAATTAACAGGTATTCTGATCGGACAATGCGAAAACCTTGCTTCAAGGTTAGGGTGTTAATACCCTCTTGCAATGGATATTTATGTATCGTTTTCATTACTCGATCCTCCTATTGGTTACGCTTAAGTTGAGTTTGGTCCAGTATTAGGATCGAGAAAAGCAGTTTAAGCCGTCTTTATTATTCGGTTTTTTCGATGTGTTGTTTGCAAATGGCTTCTACTGCAGGGTGGCTGGAAAATCGGTTGCGGGTAATGGCAAACAATTTTTCTTGGATTGCATCAATATTAGCCACCAGTTCAACTTGGTATTGCCGACACACTTCATCAGTAATCACCGTTGGGGCAGCAAAAGCACCCAAGCCGTTGGCACCAAATACTTTAATTAAAGCACTATCATCCACCTCGGCACGAATGATGGGTTTAACCCCTTGCTGCCCCAGCCATTGCATCAGCTGCTGAAAATAAGGGGAGTTAAAGGTTGCCGCTAAAATGGGTTGTTTATCCAGGCTTAAAGGGAAGTTATCGCGTAACCTTTCAGCCAGTGCTGACGCAGCAAAGATACTGATGGTTGACTGACCTAGCTCATACCAGTGCATTAATCTGTCTGATTTGGCTGGTGGTAATTGATCTCCAAGAACGACATCAAGATGATGGCTTTCAAGTTGTTGCATCAAATAGTCCAGTGAGCCACTCTTACACGTCAGGGCTACTTCTTGGTCAAGCGATAGGGCTGGCTCCAGTAATTGATAAGCCACCAGCTTATGAATAGAGGTGCATATCCCTACCGAAAGCTGAATTGAGCGCCGACTGGTAACCATTGCAGAGACTTGTTTAAGCTCTTCTGCTACCTGAAACATTTGGTCAGCATAACGTAAGACTGTTTTACCCAAATAAGTCAGCGTTAGTTGCCTGCCTTGTCGGTTAAACAGTAACCCTCCTAGTGACTCTTCCAAGGTCGCCAGTTGACCACTCAAGGTTTGGGGCGCTAGATTAAGCGTCTTACTAGCGCTAGCCAGGGATCCTTCACGGGCAATCACCCAAAAATAATACAGGTGTTTATAGTTAAGTGTGTTTGGCATTGCATGGCCTGGATGCAAAGTGTTTGTTATTCAAACTGGCGACAAAACCGCCAATTCCCGCAATAAATATTTTTCAATATCAATAATGATAAAAAATAACAAGGCACTATCTAATAATATGCAGCTTTACGCATGGACTGCTAGCTGTTGCATGGGTAGGCAATGCAATCGTTATAATGACAGCAATACTAATAAACAATGCTGATAACCGTAAACAAGCTGTTAGTCCGGCGGTTTAGTAAATCCAGCCCGATAGTACGGTGCCGATAAGCCGTCCCATTGCGTTTGCCATGTAATAGAAACCCACATCAAGGGATACGCCATCTTCATTGGCATCACTTACAATTAGTGCAGTAATGAATTAATGGTAAACAAACCTCCAACTATCAGTAGCCCCCAATAATCCTGCTAGCGGGTAAATGTTAAAGGTGAGTGACAATTACCCATAACGCTAAAAAGTTTGCTGGTCTGGTTTAGAAAGGGCGGTAGTGGGGAGAGCAAGCTGCCTAATTTATATTAGATATGACTACATTGGCGTCTTTGATGAGTTCGACTGTGCTATTGCTTTTTTTGCATACTATGCTGTCCTCATGTACAGAAATAGGGTTATTAATATCGTGAGGGAAAGCGCTTAATTCTAATTGGTCAAATATTTTATAGGCATCTGGCACATATGCGATAAAGGCATCCAGTCTATTATTTAAAACCATTACAATATTATTTTTAATTGTTGGTAAAAACGTGAAATTAATACCTGAATTTTCTATTTTTTTTCCATAGGGCATACCGCTTCTGGCGCCAACGCGTAATGTTTGTAATTCACTTAAGGTGCTTATGACTTTGGTATTTGGCTTAGTGAAAATATATATTTTAGCTATACTCATGGGTTTGCTTTGGAGATAGTTGTCTCCTGTGTATTGATAAAAATCGGTATTTTGGTTGACCGGAGACACGCAGCAAATTAAGCATTTATCAAATAGGCTAAAAACTCTTTTAGGTGGGTATACTTTCATCTCAAAAGGTATTTCAGTCTTTATTAATGAAATAATCTTATCATATCGCCCCTTACCGTCGGCCTGATGCAAACCATCGATCTGAACAGCAAAAATGGCTACTTTTTCAGCACCTAAGGCACTAAAAGATAATACACAGCAAAGCAGTATCGTTAAGTAAACCTGTTTAGCGTTGTTGGCTATCATGAGCACATTCATTAACCAATTTCTATTCAGCCCAGTTTGAGTTTGTACTTAACAGAGTAGATGACCAATGATAGCTAAAGCCATTCAATCGTAATGATATGGATAAATGTCGTTCTCACCATAACTTGGTAAACGTACCCACTCTCCGAACAAAGTTTTAACTTTTCAATAACTTCCATTATCAAACCAAACATCATATACCCGTCGAGAATCATTTTTAGGTTTTGTAAAAAACCTTCGTATTGGGTATAGTGAGCGGATGGTGAAGTAACAAGTCTAAATTACATGTAATATTATGACTAATAGTTGACCTGTTTGCATTGGTTTGCATTGAAAGTGCTTCAATAATAATAGCCAAAAAATTATACAAACCACTTGCTGTCGAGCTGTTTTTGGTGAAACGAGATATTCTCAAAAAAGGAGAATTATTACTGAATGGGAAAATTCAGTAAATTAATACATGACACCACCTCTCTATTGTTCAGATTCAAGATGGTGTATTTTTATGGTCAAAATATAGAAAATAAAAATAAATCAACTATCATTTAGTAAATTTATACTTGATAACAACATCTCACAATTAAGAATTTTCAAAATATTTACTAATGAATCCAATCGGGGAATAACCTTTTTATTTTCTATTCGCTCAATGGTAGAGATTGCAACACCAATTCCAATGGCTACCTCTTCTTGTGACATGTTCTGCTGCTTTCTTAGTCGCCTACATACATCACCAATATTGTCTATAGTTAACTCAGAGATTATATTCCGTTCCATGTGACCTCCTACTATCCATAAGAAAGCCAACTGTATTGATAGTCAGAAAAAATATTAACAGCATTTATGCTGTAGACATTCGATAGGGTTTTCGAAACAATAAATCCGTTTTTTCTGAAGTGTAAAGATTGTATACCCAATGCAAAGGGTATAAGCAGGCAGCAAATAGGCTGTAGACACAACAAGGCAAAAAGCCTAATAATTAGTCGTATATTAGTTTTGATACCAGTAGTTACGTTTTTTCTTCCTAGTTTTATTCATCACAATATCAGCATGGGACAGATAGGGCGGAGCTTTGCCTGTAAATAGGTGTTTCAATGGATCATAATAATAAGCGCAATTGGTATGCAGTTTACACCCGAGCCAACTGTGAAGCGAAGCTGGCGGTAGGGTTAACGGACAGAAACGTTGAAGCTTTTTACCCAGCTACAGAAGAAACCCGGTTTTGGAGTGACCGCAAAAAAAAGAGTAAAGTGCCTGTTTTTCCGTCCTATATTTTTGTGTACATCAATCATGACGAATTTTACCAAGTAAAAACAACGCCTGGATTCTCTCATTTTGTTAGCTTAAAAAATGAGCCCACGGTTATTCCTGAAAGCCAGATCAGTGCCGTTAAACAACTCATGCACTCAAACTACCAATGGCAGGCAAAGACGAAAACGTTAAGTAAAGGCACACCCATTGAAATTACTGAAGGGCCCTTGCAAGGATATATGGGCGTATTAGTCGCCGATGCAACACAAAATAATGTGGCTATTGAAATTCCTGCTTTATGTAAAGCGATGGTGTTTACCTTAAAACAATACCAATTCAAACCAGTGTGGACAGGCTAACAATGATTTGGGATATCCCTGCACTTTTAAACACAATCGGTCATACTCGTAATCAGCTGTATAACGATAATACTGCGGGGCAGCTAAATTATCATTGGGAAGACATTGCAGCAGCACTAGGTATGGGTAATTTACCCGCCGAATCCTACTACCTTGGTCGTTATTTGATCTTTGATGATCAGGCCGATAAGCAAAAATTAATCGAATTGATTACTATTGAAGCAGAATATTTAGCTGAGACCCACTACTGGAAACTTGGTGATGTCAGTTTAGAGCAACTGGCTTTATTAGCCTGTGAAGAGCTTAAGATTATGTCAGTGTGTGAGCAATGTGATGGGCTAGGGTTCAATCGATCAGGCGACGACTGTAGCCCATGTTCGGGTTATGGTTGGAAAAGTTATAGCGAAAAAGATAAATACCAATTTTTGGGCTTAGACAGTAAAAGCTGGTTTAGACGCTGGCAAGGTCGCTATATGGACATACTCAATTATGTAGGGGATGCCGCTTATCATTTGAGGGAGCACTTAAAACAACAACTCTATTGAAAAAGAAGGGATAAAGATTATGGACAATAACAATCATTCACTCTCTGAACCTTACGATAATATTGATTCCATTTTAGAAAAAAACGAGGAGGATATTAATAAGCTACTACAACAATTGGACGCGCTGAATGATATAGAAGGCTTTGCAAATTTAATGGATTTTGATGAAGAATATGAGTTAGTAGCAAATCAGGCGGATTATGCAGATATACTACCTGCTCAAACAAATGAGGATGACACGAACGATTACCGGTTTAATTAATTCAAAACTATGCAAATAACGACAATCCAGTTCATTGGTTTATTACTCAGTTTTCTAGGTATTACCATGGCGACTATACGCTGGAGTCTAAGCCGCCAATCACAGCTATTACAGCAAGGTGCAGAAGCACGCATACTGGAAGTGAGTAATAAACTGGAAGTACTTCATAATGACTTCAAAACAATCATCCAGCAGCAAGGAAAACACCTTCATGAAATTGACAAACAATTATTAAATTACCAAACCCAGGTAGCTGAAACCTATATGAAAAAACACGACTGTCAAAGCCAATTTCGCGTAGTGGAATCGAAAATTGATAATATTAGTAATGAAGCGAAAAGTTATCATAAAGATGTATTGAGTCGTATTGACCGTCTAGCGAGTTAGCATAAATACACTAGGAATAAATGATGTTGTCAAAGTCAGTTGAATTGTTTACCTCTGTCTTGACAGAGTATCTTAAAGATGAGTTAGGTGGTGTTGCTACACAAGTTGTTACCCATCCAAAAAATGAAAACAATGAACTTAAAATTGAAAATAATGCATTAACTGTTTGCTTGATTAATACGGAGGAAGAAAATGTATTAAGAAACAATAATCGATATAAGCAGGTTGATACGAAGCTAATAAAAAAATATAGGGATGTCCGCTTGCGTATTTATCTGGCAGTTTTGTCAAAGCATGATAATTATTTACAAGCTTTAAAAATGCTATCTCTAGTAATAACATGCTTTCAAAAAAATCATATCATTCAATCTGATGAGAGCAGCTTAGATAAAATAAAACTTGAGCTTGATCTGGTGACAATGGACTTTACAAGGCAGAACGATATCTGGAATGCACTTAGGATAAGCTATATTCCTTCCATTCTTTATCGTGCAACCTTAATTGTATATGAGCAACTCAGTACAGTTGAACTAGATAAACTAGTTAGTGCAGATATCAGTGTAGAAAGAAAATAAATAGAATTTTTATAGAAATATAAAGGATATTTTGATGAGTCAGTATAAAACACCGGGTGTTTATGTAAAAGAAAAAAGTGCGTTTGGGTTAAGTATTGGGCTTGATAGTACAGCCGTGCCAGTATTTATAGGCTACACACAAAAAAATAATGGTGAAATAATCGCTGTTAATAATTTATCTGAGTTTACAGAGATGTTTGGCGGCCCCTTGTTAGTAAGTGGCACCTATGCAGAAAATGATAGTAGTTTTAAAATGAATCAAGACTATAGTAGTAAACATAGTCAGCTACTGCCAAAGTTCTTCCTTTACTATGCCATTGAACATTACTTTAGTAATGGTGGTGGTAAATGTTATATTGCATCTATTAACGAACAAAAAGTACCCTTACCAGAGGATGATATAAATACGGCAGTAATAAACAAAGATCATTTTAATAAAGTGCTAGAAAAGCTTGATACGCTTGAAGAAGCGACTTTGGTATTAGCGCCTGAAGCAATACAATTAGCGCCTTTGGCTACAGATACAGCAGGTTCATGGGATGATTATAAAGGAGTCTGCTCGAAACTATTGCAAGAAGGTCACGATTCTGCTGGTCGAAATGGTACACGAAGTCGATTAGCTGTATTAGATGCAATGCCAGAAGAAAGTGCAACAGGAAGCATTAGTTTTACCAACTTTGAAGCGGCAATTAGCCAAAACGAACATCGTAGTTATGGTACAGCTTATTATCCCTTTTTAAAAACAAATATTCCTTTGGCGCTAGATGAATCAAAAGTTGAAGTTACAGATACTCATACGTTATCTATTGTAGAAAACAATAGTCATGCAAGCCATTTAGAAACAGAGACATTGATTAGTAGTACAGACCCTGTTTATCTTGATAGCCTAAAAACAACTAACCCGGCAAAATATGCCAAAATTAGACAAAGTCTTGGTCAACAGGTACGTATTGTATTACCCCCATCAGCAGCAGTCGTGGGTGTATATGCACGTACTGACGCTTCACGCGGTGTTTGGAAAGCCCCAGCAAATACTCCATTGTTGGATGTATCTGAGCCTGTAAGAGTAGTAACAGACAGTGCTCAAGAAAAATTAAATGCACCGAATAGTGGTAAAGCAATTAATGTAATTCGTAGCTTTACAGGCAAAGGAATATTAGTTTGGGGGGCTCGAACCTTAAATGCAGATAGCTTAGACTGGCGCTATATCAACGTAAGGCGTTTATTTTTAGCTGTGGAAGACACCTGCCGGTCAGCAGCTCATCAGTTTGTATTTGAACCCAATGATCAAGTCACTTGGTTAAAAGTCAAGGCGATGATTGATTCACTGCTAAATAAAATGTGGAAGCAAGGTGCACTTGTAGGATTAACCCAAGATGAAGCCTATCAAATTAGTATAGGGCTAGGGTCTACAATGACTGGAAATGATATCTTAGAAGGAATGATGAAAATTACGGTTAAAATGGCCCCTAGCCGACCTGCAGAGTTTATTGAATTTACTTTTACACAAATGATGCAAACCAGTTAATACATTATATATTTTTATCAAGTGATTATAGAAAGATATAAAATAGGGATTTAGTATGGCAGACACAACCAAAGATGTTAAAGAAAGTTACCCATTACCAGCCTTTCAGTATATTGTCGATATACCTGATATGGATGAAATGTATTTTTCCGAAGCATCAGGAATGAGCGTTGAGTATGAAACCATTACCTATAAACATGGAATGAGTTTTATCACTGGACCTCAGATTTATCCTGGGCAGATTAGCCAACCAACAATATCTCTCAAGAAAGGAGTAATAACTAAGGGTAGTCAGCTGTATGACTGGGTCAATAATAATGCAATTAACGGAGGAATTAGGAAAGATGTTAGGATTTCTTTGGTCGACAGTGAAGGTAATCCAGTGGTTAGTTGGGCAGCTGATAATGCATTACCAACCAAGCTGGAAGCACCGTCTTTAAGTGCTGACTCTTCTGATGCAGCAGTAGAGACCTTAGAGCTTATCTGTAAAAAAATCAGTGTAGAATATCATTAATATAGCCATAGTGAAGGGTTTTTAGGGGAGGCCGCCGAGTGATGAGTTCCAGTAGCATTTTTATGTAAATTAAAGTAGCTACCGCAAGTCATACAGTAGCAGACTTGCCCCCAGGAGTAAATGACTGGGGTGACAGTTAAACGCTCCATGCATTAACTGCATTTCCACCTTCCATGGTGGTCAAGAGAGAAGGTAACAAAGCCTAAAAATCATTCGCGAAGAGTATAACTAGTCCTTCGTATGCGTTGAATCGGATACGAAGGATTACTGTTTAATAAACTTTATAGATAAATATACTGTATGAGTACTAGCTTGGGTATTTCTCAGGAAAATATATTTGGAGCGTTAATACCAGCAGAGTATAAATTCTCTGTTGTATTTATGGATGATCCATTATCTACAATTTTTGTGAAAAAAGTTTCAGGACTATCAGCCAGTATTGAGACAGAGAAAATAGAAGGTGCTGGTTATGCAAAAGAACAGCTTAGCCTTCCAGTAAAAATAAAATATGGTGATATTAAAGTAGAGCAAGCTCTGTTGTCATTATTGCAATTTGAAAAATTGATCAATTGGAGTGATCCTAAAGTAAATAAGTCAATGGATATTTTAATTTCGGCATACAATTTTACTTATTTGCCAATAAAAAATTGGCTGGTATATGGTGCTATGTCGATTGACTGGTCATTATCAGATTTTGATGCTGAAAGTAATAACTTAGTTATGGAAACGATTACGTTTTCATATGCAGATATAGAGCCTATTGGAGTATAGTGAGAAATGGCTTTATCAATTAATAAAATGAATATTAATGTGAGCGTTAATGATACTTCAGAAAGTAGTCATAAGCAAAGTGCTAGAAAACAAGATAGCTTATTATATATAGACAATGTTGAACAACAAGTTAGTGAAAAATTACTGGTTAATAAGTGTGTTTCAGCTGCTTTAGACGCCCTAAATCGACTCAAGGAACCATGAAGTGAGTGAGAATCGCACAGAAAAGCTGACTATTGAAGCGTTTGAGGATATTGATAGGAAAAAAGGACTTAGAAGTTTTGAGTTAAAAATTAACCCCATTAAATTTATCTTTTCGATAAAAAATAATTATACAGTTGATAATGCAATTGGTAGTTCAGGCAGTCAGATGAGATTTCTACATGGTAGAAATAGACAGTTGAGTTTACAATTAAAGCTTGATGGTACAGGAACTAAAGAAGATGAACCAATTGCAAAGCAAGTAGATAGTTTTATAAATATAACTCAAAGTATGGTTGGGAAAATACATCAACCTCCTTTTTTAAATATAAGTTGGGGAGACATAAAGGAGTTCTTTTGTCGATTGGATAATGCTTCTATTGATTATACCGCTTTTGATACAAAAGGGGTTCCTATCGCAGCAAACATTGATTGTAGTTTTACAGAAGATTTATCGGAGGCAAAACGAAGTGCTCAGGATAAGAAAAGTTCCCCTGATCTAACTCACCTTCATGTCGTTGCATCAAAAGAAAATTTACCTATGATAGCCAAAAAATATTATGGAAGTACTCGGTTTTATATGCAACTGGCTAAAGTCAATAAACTAAATAATGCGACCAATCTGACTACAGGTAGTCGAATTGTCATTCCACCCTTATCAGTTGTGGACTAGAGGGTACTATGAGTTCGTCAATCACTTACTTTACAGTATTTGTAGATGGTAAACAGACAGCCAGTAATTTTTCATTGGTACAGTTTGAAGTCTGTAAATCGGTGAATAAAATAGCCAGAGCAGAACTATTATTTAAAAATATTGATTTTAGCAGTTACCAATATAATACATTAGATCAAGATGAATTCAAGGCGGGTAAAACATTAGAAATTAAGGAAATGAATGATGGTAAGGCGGGTGCGATACTATTCAAGGGTAACATTGTTAAGTACCGTTTTAAAAGCGATGAAGAAGGCGGCGCTCATTATATAATCGTCAAAGACCTTGCTTTTTTAATGTGCCATCATGACCGTATTGCAACATACCATCAACTCACAGACCTTGATGTTTTTAATCAATTACTGGCTGACTATCAATCGAAAGGGCTTACAGTTAAAGTAAATGCAACTAGTGCAGACGTTTTTAAGCATCAACAACTAATACACTACCATACCGATGATTGGCAGTTTTTATTAGAACGCTGTGGAGCAACCGGGTTAGCACTTTGGTCTGATAATAATGAATTAACGATTAGTAAATTAAAATGGCCAGCACCTGCGGCTAATGAGGCTGGAAAACTAAAACTTGGGATAAGCTCGATTGTTGCTTTTGATTTAACTTATAACCCCGAATGGGGAGCAGGTCAGTTTCAAACCCAGGCGCTTGATGGCAGTAAACAACGAGCGAATCAAGCGCCATTATTAACACCGCCCTCTCTTGCCCAAGATATTAAGTTAACTGCACAGCAGTCTCCCTTAAGTCAAATAGCCACTGAGTTGGGCTATAGTATACACCAGTCCCTGGGAACAACCTTTGCCGAATTAGGCGAGCCTCAAGTGTGGGCCAATGCTATTGCAACACAACATGCATTAAAACTAATTACAGGTTCTATAACCCTTAAAGGCACTAGTGCTATTAAACTACAAGATAGTATTGAGTTGGATGGGTTTTCAAAGGTATTTAATGGGACACATTGGGTAACAGGGGTCACCCATCGAGTAGACCAACAGGGTTGGGCAACCCAGTTGCAAATTGGCTTACCCAATCCTATGTGGCAAACAACAAATAATAAAGAACAATACAACAACCGTACAGGGCAAGTACCTGGTTTACAACTGGGTATTGTGAAGGCAATAATTGGTCTCGACGTTAAAGTGGCACTGCCTGCCATGGGGGTACCCAATAATGAACAAATTATTACTGCACGCTTATGTCATCCCGAAGCAGGAAAAAACCACGGATTTATTGTACGACCGGAGGTTGATGACGAGGTATTGGTAGGGTTTTTAAACCAAGACCCAAAGCAACCAGTGGTTTTAGGTGGGCTTTTAGCAGACCAGCAAGGGGCAAAACCAGAGGATGTCAGTAAGCAATATCAACAAATGCAAATACAACGGGGACTGTTAGGTACACCCACTGGTGAGTTATCTATCGCAACTAATAAAAATCAAGCATTAAAATTAAACCCACAGGGCATTGCTGTCACAACAGATAAAAAAATCACATTAGATGCCGATGCTAATATTGCTATGAAAGCAAAACAAAATATTACTGTTAATGCAGATAGTAATGTAGCTATAGAGTCTAAAGCTAATCTCAAAGCCAAAGGTAATCCAACTGAAATCGGTGACCAAAGTGTTGTTACTAATGTAAAAGGACAGACTGTTAATATCAACTAAGTAAAATCCCAAATAACATTACTTTAAAAATTATTATGATAAATCATTTAGAAAGCTTTCTCGGTTCCGGCTGGTCAATGCCGCCGTTATTTCAGTTACAGTCCAGTAGCTATAAAACAGGTGAGCAAGAAGTTGCTTTAGCAACTATGTCTGGGGAAGAAAAAATAGCGGAGTCAATTTACACAATAATTAATACCCAACCGGGTACCTTTATTACTCGTCCTGATTTTGGTTGTGATTTAAGCCAGTATGTATTTGAAAAGCTTAATCGGTCTACCTTGAATGCCATTGAAAGAACCGTAGCAGACTCTCTGTTATACTATGAGTCAAGAATAATCGTAGAAGATACTATTTTATCAATTGAAGATGCCATAATAGGTAAATTACAGATTAATGTGGCGTATCAAATTATTCAAACCAACAGCCGCTATAACCAGGTATTTCCATACTACTTAAATGAGGCACTTCAGCCTGCAATATCAATTTAAGCGGTTAATATTATAATAAAAGTTGGTGGATAGTTTATATGTCAGTAATAAAACAATGCAAATTTTCAATTGATTCAAATAGTCCTGGAAACCTTACCAAACTTAGTTTTTTATTAAATAAGAAAAATTTGGAGAGGATGATTTGCCAAGCATACGATAAACAATATCTGCCTAAAATATCTGATCAGACTATTGAAATTAAAGAATTAACCATTAACTTGGGTGAACTCAATATTGCTACGTTAAAAAGCTCATTAGAAACAGCATTGTCAAATGCATTTAAGCAATTCTTTGAAAAATTAGATAGTGAAATAAAAGAAGGTAAGGCTTATAAAGTCAATAACCATGAGAAGTTATCTAATAATGGTAGACAAATTATTGATAAGCGTGGCTATCCAGTTAAAAATCAGAAAAGCCCTATTACGCTGTCTTCCACTTTGCCTAAACCACTATTGAAAAAGCTTCGCTCTCTGCTTCATAGTGTTATTAGTAGAAGTATGACTGAAGAAGTAGATGCTATTGTCGGTGAGTTTGTTGCTAAAACTAGTGAAGTTAAAATGAGATTAAATGCCGATGATTTTCTAGCATTAATTAAGTTGAACTGGCAACAAAACTATCACCAAATACTTCCAGATTCTGTAAACAAACTGTTACAGGAGTGGTCTGAAAGCTATATAATCAGTTTATATAATCAACCTGTTATAGATAAAACCCAAGAATCAGCCACAAAAAAATTATCTGCTAAGGGAGACAAGGGCAAACCAGTTACCAGTGTAAATTTTAAAAACGGCAATAATGAATTTATCAAATGGTTAAGGAAAGCTTACAACGAGAAGCTGGGTAGCCTGATAACAACTGTTCAAAACGATAGTAACAGGTTACTTATTAAGCCCGCAGACTCTCAAGCAATTAATTACAAACCGGCCAAGCAGAAAATTATTAACAATGTAGACTCAACCAATAACAATAGGGTTTACCAACCATTCACAAATACTGTTTACAATAAGTTGATAAAACAACTTGATGAAGTGACATGCTTTATAAATAAGATAATAACAGGGCTTGAAAAGGGTGACTTTAGATCAGATAAGGCGAAAACTTTTAATTTAGTACAAGATGAACTTTGTGAGTTAATTAATCGCTTTACTAGTAGTAACTACAACGAAGCTCTTAGCAAAATAGCACCAATACAATGGCCAAAGCTACGACAAACGTTGAATTGGCTGGTTAAAGATAAGAATGTTATTAATGCTGATGCTTTAAAAAATGGAATACTGAATCTCAATAACCGGCTAAAAGAATTAAAACAACAAGTAGTGATTCATTCAAGTGATTCCCCCGGTTTTAACGACATCGAGCAACCACAAAGTCCACATCCTCAAACTGCTTCAATGGATATTGACAATTACCAGAAACAGTTTGATCAACTAATCAATAGCTTTGATCAATATATACAGGTTTCTATGGCTGATGTGGGTAGTTCAAATATACAAGAAACTAACATAGTAGACCTATATAAAGCATTTTTATACCGTTTCGAAAGACTGTTTGGTTATCCCTTGCCACCTCAATGGCTCCAACACTTACAGTTAATGATAAAAGTAAGTGATCAAAATAATAATGAGTATTATATTGCGAACACCACCGATAGTAAAAATAATCAACAGACTGTAGAGCGTACAGATAAACAATCAGAACAGAATCCAGATAACAATACAGCAATCGTTAATATTTCTAATCAGCTCAGTAATAAGCTAAATACAACAGGTAAGTTAACTAATCAACCCTATCAAGTATTCAAGCAGGCAAGTAAACAATCTTTTTCTAGTCAAAAGCCATCAAACCCTGGGTTACAGATGTTAAAAGATCTCCATCGATCTATCACAGGCGAGTTACAGGCCAATATTAGTGCGGATCAGTCTCATCCAATGATTAGTGAATATCAAATTGAAAATGCTGGCGTCGTGTTATTAACCCCGTGGTTTTCCTCACTTTTTAACAAACTAGGTTGGTTGAAGAATGCTCAGTTTTTTATTAATGATAATGAAGAGTATACGGCATGCCTGGGAGTTAATTTACTCAATAGGCTTAACCTGAATCCTGATGCTAATGGGTTCACTAACCCTCTACACCAAATCTTGTGTGGGCTTGGGGTTGAGGAAACTATAGATATGCTTGAACTACCCGAACAGGCCGAAGCTGAACTGGTTCATTTACAACAAGCAGTGATAGCTCATTGGCAACACTTTAATCAGGCAACCATTACTAGTTTGCAACAGTTGTTTATTCGTCGGCCTGGGGTATTAACCTCTATTGAGTCGGGTTGGGTGTTAACTGTGCCTAGAGAAAATCAAGATGTATTATTACAACATCTCCCTTGGTCATTTAATACGGTTAAACTTCCATGGATGAACTCAGTCTTGACGGTGCATTGGAGTAAAACCCTGTGAATAATGACGTTTCAATACAATATTTAGCTGATGAATTTGATTGGCTATCTGCACTAATAGACTCTGCACTGCGTTTAGACATGAATAACAATCAGTGTAGTACTGATGGATTAAATACGAGTGATGATGTTGAAGGTGACGTTAATCAATGGTATCAAATAATCCCCCCTCCACCATTAAAGCCTCAGTTAATTGGTTATCATCAATGGTTAAACCAACACTATCAAAATAATTCTGAGCTTAATAAGGTGCGACTGATTATGAATTTGGCACTCGCTGCTTATTTATTACCAGCGGTATTACTGCCAATAAAACAGCATCCACAAGCGGGATTAAGGGTCAATAACCAAGGGCATAGTAAGGAGGAGGGCGCTATCGAACCTAGCTGGCAAACTACTGCTTGGCTTCTGACGCGTTGTTGGCCTATGCAACATAACCAACTTGGCCAACCAAATCCGTCTACACTGGCTATTCAGAATGATAGTCAACAACTGTTAGCGACTCGATTACAACTATTGCCTTATATGCAAGGTGAGAGTTCGTTACAGCAACATAAAGTGTTGTTATCATCAAGTAATCACGCTGATCCCTGGTTACAGCCGTTACAAATAAACCCTGTCACTTGTCAGCAATGGCTAGGTTTAGCCGAACAGCAAATCTTGACACCATTGGCGGATTTTCCTGCACAGCACATCACTACGCAGCTTACATGGGATGATTTAGTAGTCGCAGAGTGTGTGACGACCAGTTTAGTGGATATTAAACGTTGGTTGCAGTATAAGCAGCAATTGGAAAAAGATACCGTTCTCAATAAACTCATTAAACCCGGTTATCGTGCCTTGTTTTATGGCCCCCCTGGTACAGGTAAAAGCTTAACAGCAGCTTTATTAGGTAAAATCTGTACCTCATGTCAACACATAAATAAGCATCCTGCTGAATTACCTGTTTATCGGGTTGACTTGTCCCAGGTGGTATCTAAATGGGTAGGTGAAACCAGCAAAAACCTGGCGTTATTATTTGATACGGCAGAACAACACCAATGGATTTTATTTTTTGATGAAGCGGATGCGCTTTTCAGTCAGCGTACCAGCGTACAGACGGCCAATGATCGCTATGCTAACCAAGAAATTGGCTTTTTATTACAGCGTATAGAAGCCTACCCAGGGCTAATTATTTTAGCCAGTAATTTAAAAGATAATATTGATGAAGCCTTTACCCGGCGTTTGCAGTCTATAGTACATTTTCCCTTACCTGATGAACAACAGCGGCTACAACTGTGGCAACAAGCTGTACCAGCAACCATTGCTTTTGCAGATGATATTGATTTTCGTGAAATTGCTAAGCAATACCCAGTCAGTGGTGGGTTAATTACCAATATTATACTTAACCTTGCCCTGGAGGCTATCGATAATCACCTGCCAGATGAACAGCAACCAGTTATTCAAAAGGAAATGTTGCTACAGGGAATTAAGCGGGAATTATTAAAAGAAGGTGTTTATCTGTAAAATGGCAATTTTATGAACTTATCTGACCTTTTCCAGCAGACAGCAATCATTCCACAACAGTTGTATGAATGGTTATTGGCTGATGTTAATTCACATGAGCACACTGCTGAACATCAGCAAATGCTTAAACAGCATATTCAGCAGCTGCAGGTTCAATTGGCGGAATCTCCGCAGTTGCAGCCTTTAAAACGAAGCTTCCAGTTAACCGGGTTGGCGCTAATGATTTTATTATTAGCCGTATTACCTAGTGTTTACCCTCGTTATCGGGTGATTTACCAAAAGCTTCATGGGCAGCCAGAGCCTACTATTGACTTATTAATATCCATGATTTGTGATACTGAGCAGACACATCATACTTATTTATCCCAACTGTGGGATAATTCCCCTTTATTTCATTGGCGGCTATTAACTGTCCAGGGGAGAGGTGCAGCAAAGCTATATCAGCCCTTATGGGTAGCCCATGACCTACTACAATGGTTTTTAGCACGATTAAACCAGTTAAATGAATTACATCAATTGCCCCCCGAAATATTACCACCTGAAATCCAAGAGCTATTAACACCTCTTAAAAAGCCACCCTGGCCAGTGGTGGATACATTTAATAGGGATAGGAAAACTTTTGGTATTCATGAAAAATTAACCACATATCAAACCAGCCAAATTCTAGTGATTAATGGTGGCCAAGGGGCAGGGAAACGTACTAGTGCGATATCGCTTGCTAAACAGTTAGCCCAACCGATTTATGAGTTAAATCAAGCCGTGTTTACTCAATATCAAGAGTTTCATTCGGTACTTATCGATTGCTTACGTTACTTGAACTTAACCAATGGGATCTTATATTGGCCCAATGGGGCGGCTTACTTAGCAGAAAATAAAGCGGCCGTGCCACTTATAGCCAATTGGCTAAACCAAGCACCAAGATTACTCATATTTGGTGAGTTAACCCATAACCCATTAGAGAATACCGCAATAAATTCAATAGCTTTACCAATGGCTTTAACCCCGTATTTTAACGACCAATTAACAGTTGATGTATTTCAACCAGCGGTGCAAGCTCAACTATGGCAAACTTTTGTTAGTTATCAGTATGAACAGCATGGGATCAATCGGGTAGCTATGTCAGAAGATGAATGGCTAACGTTAGCCCATCGTTTTCCCAGTTTGCCTGGGCACATCATGCAGCTGTCACATCGAGTTATGGAGGAGGATTTTACAGAAAACCAGTGTTCGCAAAACAGCCAGAATGATCTTGACCCTGATATAATGCCAGAAAATATAATTGATCGTCTTATGTCCTTGGCCACTCAAAACCAACCAGAACAGTTGGCCGGTGTGGCTACCCGGATGGTTTCTAACATTGGTTTACAAGACTGTTTTGTAGAGAAAGGCATACAACAACAATTACACAGTATTATTCATCAGTTTGAATATAATCTAGCCCAAATAAGAGAGCAGCCAAGCACGAGAATAACAGGGCTAAAAGTATTGCTCTATGGTCCACCGGGTACTGGTAAGACCCACTGTGCCCAAGCGCTAGCTAATGAATTACAAATACCGCTCTACCGGGTGGATTTAGCAAAAATAGCCAGTAAATGGATTGGTGAAACCGAGAAAAACTTAGCTGCAGTGTTTAACCAAGCAGAGCAACAACCCTGTGTGTTGTTTTTTGATGAAGCCGATTCATTATTTACACGTCGCACGGCGGTTCAAGATGCCCAAGATAAAAACACCAACTTAGGGGTTAATTATCTATTACAGCGCATTGAACAGTTCAATGGCTTATTATTATTAGCCACAAATTATCAAGATAATATCGACCCAGCATTTTTTAGGCGCCTAGATTGGGTGATTCAACTCAATTTACCCAATGTAAAAATCCGAGAAAAACTGTGGCAGTATCATTGGCCAAAAGCAATCACAAAAATTAATGCCATTTGTTTAAAAGAGCTAGCTCTACTATTTCCCTTAACTGGTGCGCAAATTAGTAATATTACCCAGGCAGTAAAACGCCAGCTGTTAACTGATAAAATGATGGTTAATCAAACCAACCCACCCATTATTGATAAAGCATTATTAGCCCATCACATTAATATAGAGTTACAAAAACAGACAGAAAATAAAGCAGCAATATATCAATTAAATCATTGGTTAAGGAACGGAGAAAATCATGGGAATGCCAGCAGCAACTGTTGAAGATTTATATACTTGTCCTAAATTAGATCCTGGACCAACACCACACCTTGGCCGCCAATTGAAATTAGCATCCCCGAGCTTAGGTTCACTTAATGTTTTGATTAGTGGTAAACAAGCAGCTCTCGGTGAAACCTTATTTATGTGTGGTAGTCAGGGAGATAATAAAATAGTGAATGGCTCAACAACAGTAAAAATCAATGGTAAGCCAGCAGGGAGAAAGGGTGATGTAACAGCCCATGGGGGCGTTATTGTGCAGGGGGTAGCTACGGTGCTTATAGGTGGATGAATACCCTTCGCGAACCATCTTTAGGGTTTGTTATCTGCTCTCTTCAACTCAGTCACTTATTTTTTATAAGCTCCTTCGTTTCATCGCTTGATGCCTCCCCTAAAAAAGTTTCGCTGTGGGTATTTCTTGCAATTGTGTCATCTTAAAATTGGTAAATAGGCGGATGGTTAAAAAGGTTAGTGGCTAAATGACATTTTTTATTAATGATGTACATGCACTTCAACAATTGCAGCTAATGGAATCGCAACCGCTATTAATGCAGGCAGATGAAAAACAATGGCAAGCAGCCTATGCCCAGCAAATGGAAGAGAAGTTGTTTCATTATGACCCAACGGCCGCAGATTTATTACAGCCCCCAGCTAATTCAGCCTTTGTGGGGGATTATTATGATTTTAGTCAATCCCCTTTGTGGCAAATGCAGCGGGATTATTTTATTGATCAAGGGCCGGCAGCTTGGCAAACGAAACAAGTCCCTCATTATATTACCAGTAACCCCACCCTGGCCGCCTGTTATGCTGAAATTATTATCCATTATCTGTTGGATGGTTTGAGCCAGCAGCTCATCAATGTAAATAGCCCAATCTATATGTTAGAGCTAGGTGCAGGGTCTGGTCGTTTCGCTTATTACTTATTAAAGCAACTGGAAAAAAAGCTACCAAATTACGGATTAGCTGATCTACCGCTAGTGTTGCTTATCAGTGAATTTGCACCAAAAAATTGTGAGTTTTTACAACAACACCCACAATTATTGCCTTATTTAGCATCTGGGCAAGTGCAAGTAATTCAGGTTGATCTGGCGCCAAAAAACACTGTTAAAAAAGCTACTAACAACCCATTTGATAATCCGGCACTAACTCAAATAGTTCAGGCAAGCAGCAACCCTTTAATTGCCATTGCAAATTATGTATTTGATGGTTTACCTCAAACCTTAAGCTATTGTCATTATGGGCAGTTTTATCAGGGTGAAGTTGCCATTGAGTCTATTAATGGAAGTGCTGAAAAAGCAGTTATTCAAAAGCACCAGAAAGGCAAAGGGCTGTTTAAGGACTTGACATTGCATTATCGTTGGCGGCTATGTGATTCCTTATCCTGTGAATCCTTAACAAATGAATCACTGTTAGCAGGCGGTGAAAATTTAGGCATATTCCCATCTACACTAGTACCGAGTCTAGAGCCGAGTTTATTATCGATTGTGCAGTATTATTTAAAACACTTATCCAGTCAGCCATTGTTACTTCCTACCAGTGCGATGCACTGTATACAACAGTTGCAACAATTAGCCCGTGGTCAGTTGTTATTATTAATGGCTGACAGAGGCTATAGTCAATTAAGTCAAGTGCGCCAGCAAGGCTTACCACGCTTAGCTGCCCATGGTTGTTTTTCTTTACCCATTAATTTTCATGGATTGGCGCAATGGTTAGAGGTAATTAAGGCTAAATCTGAAAATTCCCATGATCCTGAAACAAGCTGGTATTTTCAACAACAACACCGTGATCAGGGTTTAGTGTATCAAGTATTAATGATCAATCAGCCAACCTCAAATGATAGACTGAAAGATGAAGTAGCTGCTAGGCAGTTTCCAGCAACGCAACATGTTGTAGAACAGCAGTTGACTGGTTTTAATCCCGATGATTTTTTTATGGTAAAACGTAGTTTACATAATCGGGTAGAGGAACTAACCAGCGAGCAAATGCTCAGCTATTGTCGGCTTAGCAAGTACGATTATATAGTACTCCAGCAGTTTTTACCGGTGTTATTAAAACAAGGGGTACCTATTAATAGTCGGTTAGATTGGCTAGACTGCTTGCAGCAAACCTGGAGTCAGTATTTTATAATCGGTGAGCAAGAAGAGTTTGCTTTCACCCTTGGTTTATTAGCCATTGATTTAAGTGGCTGGGGCCTAGCTAAAACCATCTATTTACATTGCTTACAATGGGTATTGGCATGGGCGGATCAATCTAATCCTAAGTGCACTACAAATAATCTGTCCACGCTTAATCAAACTGCCCTATGGCATAACTTAGCCCTTTGTGGCTACAGTAGTGGTGTTCAGCCCTTAGCTAAACAATGCATTCAACAAGTACTACAGTTATCGCCTAATGACACACAAGCACTTCAATTAGCCAGTGATATTGTAGAATGGCAAGCCTATTGTCAGCAATGTAGTTGGTATGATGCTGACCAAGCCAGGGATAATGAATTAATGCTAGAGCCATTAGGTTTACACCATGCTGCTGAGTTAGCTTTACAATACCGTGATCCCACCATAGCCCAATTAACGCGGCTGCCAGAAATTAGCAATGTGAAACAAGCCCAAGCCTTTATTCAAGATCAGCAATCACAGCGGCATATAATGGCGGTATTACACGATAATTTTGGCCTAGTGGGTGTGGTGAGCATTGAACCGCTAACAGATAGCTTCTCAGGCTTGCCTGGCTTGACACTTTCGGAAACAGATACAGATAGTGCTGGTTATTTTTATTTTTGGATAGGCACCGACTACCAATGCCGGGGCTTTGGTACCCGAGCGGCTAGGTTGGCTTTAACACAAGCACGAAAAATGGGGTTAAAATGTCTTTATACTTCAGTATGGGGGCATAATAGCCATTCGCAGCGGGTGTTAGGCAAGGTTGGGTTTAGTGGGTTTGCTGATGGGGCTGCGGGAGATGTTTTTGATGTGCAGCGGGAGTTGTATTTTGTTGTTAGTTTAATTGAATGATAGGTGGGTATAACGTTGGGAGATAAATACCATTGTCGTTGATTCATCAACTAGCCAGTGATGAGATTATTGATGAAGCCTTTGAATGGTTGTGTAAAAGCCGAAAGAATAGTCATTACAATAATTCCGTATGGCACTGTCGTTTTCATTGGCAAGCGATCAAGCCCATTATTCAAAAACAGTTAATCGCCGGCGACTATCGTTTTTCACCATGTAAAGCCTGCAAAATAGACGGACACAGTATTGGGGTTTGGAATGCTCAAGATGCGTTAGTACAAAAAGCAATGACATTGGTCCTTACAAAGAGGTTAAAGCCGTCTATTAGCCCCTGCTGCTTTCACTTAAAGGGACATGGTGGTGCCAAAGCAGCGGTAATGAAAGTTGCTTTACATTGCAGTCGTTATACCCATGTCATGAAGTCTGATGTGAAGTCTTATTATGCCAGTATTGATCATGCAATATTAATAGAGCAATTACGCAGGGTAATGAATGATGAAGTTGTTTTAGATTTAATCACGCAATTTTTAAATCATTTAGATGATGTTAATGCTGAATTATTTTTCGTTGAAAAAGGGATTACTAAAGGCTCGTCATTATCACCCTTGTTAGGTGCTTTATTTTTAACGGAATTAGATAATCAATTAACCAGCCATGCAAAAAAACATAATTTGGTTTATGTAAGGTTCATGGATGATTGGGTGTTACTTACGAAAACAAAACGTCAATTAAGAACCGGCGTAAAACTCATGAATCAGGTGCTGAGTGTGTTAAAAATGGAAAAAGCACCAGATAAAACATTTATTGGTCGAATTACTAAAGGGTTCAACTGGTTAGGCTATCGCTTGGGTCCATCAGCAGGGCTTGGGGTGTTGTTAGCCGAAAAAACCTTGACAAACCATCGAGATAAACAACTTCGGCTTTATGAGCAAGCAGCTTCTGTTGAAGCGGTGAAAATGTATATCAAACGGTGGTGGCAGTGGGTGAGAAGCGGAGTGAAGTTGGATGGGGCCTTAGAGGGTTGTTTGGTGGCGTTGGAGGCTGCTGGATAATTTTTGGGTGTCCTGTTTTTTACCTTATTTACATTGCTTACAATGGGTATTGGCATGGGCGGATCAATCTAATCCTAAGTGCACTACAAATAATCTGTCCACGCTTAATCAAACTGCCCTATGGCATAACTTAGCCCTTTGTGGCTACAGTAGTGGTGTTCAGCCCTTAGCTAAACAATGCATTCAACAAGTACTACAGTTATCGCCTAATGACACACAAGCACTTCAATTAGCCAGTGATATTGTAGAATGGCAAGCCTATTGTCAGCAATGCAGTTGGTATGATGCTGACCAAGCTAGGGATAATGAATTAATGCTAGAACCATTAGGTTTACACCATGCTGCTGAGTTAGCTTTACAATACCGTGATCCTACCATAGCCCAATTAACGCGGCTGCCAGAAATTAGCAATGTGAAACAAGCCCAAGCCTTTATTCAAGATCAGCAATCACAGCGGCATATAATGGCGGTATTATACCAATCCTGTTTATTAGCTTGTTAAAACAGCCCAGCACCTGGAGCACAAGCTTTTAATGTTATTTTTCTTATTCACAAATACATTCCATGCCTCACAACAAGACTCAACAATATCATTGAAATTTTTAAAACAACGGTTTGCCAGTGAATCTTCTCTAAGTTTTTCCCATATCCGCTCTACTGGGTTAAGTTCTGGGGAAGCAGGTGGTAACTTTAATAGCGTAATATTCGCAGGTATTTCTAGGCAATGAGTCGTATGCCATGCAGCTTGATCAACGATAACCAGTCCGTGTCTTCCCTTGGAAATGGCTTTTGAAATTTCTGTTAAGTGCAACCTCATTGCTTCTGTGTTAGCAACAGGTAATACAAGAGCCACCCCTATATCTTTGGCAGGACAAACAGCGCCAAAGAGATAAGCTGACTCAAACTGTTGTTGCTTCACTACTCGTGGGCGCGTACCTTTCTCTGCCCAAATACGCGTACTGGTATTTTGCTGACCCACTCTCGCTTCATCTTGAAACCAAATATCAACTTTATCTGGAGAAACGGATGAAGGAAGTACTTTTAGGGCCTCTTTCTCAAAGTTTTTTTAAACGCTTGCTGTTTATCTGGACTATGATTAGGGTGTTTAGATCTTGATGTAATCCAAGAAAGTCCTGCTTTATGCAATACCTCATAAATACTACTTAAGCTGTAGTCTATATTAAATTGCTCTAGCAGCAACTGTTGTATATCTTTACCCTGAACTCTACCGCCTTGACGATTGTTTTGTAAGGTAATAACGGCCGCTTTAAATTCATTATATTGTGAAGGACAAAGAAACGGTTTTTTTCCTCTACCGGGTTGTTCATAAAGTCCTTCAAGGCCATCTCGTCTAAAACGGTTGAGCCAGTCCTGAATGGTATTGTTTGACTTTCTTAATGCTCGCGCTATTTCTGTTTGGGACCAACCTGCTTGTAAATGAGCCATCGCTAATAAGCGAAGCCGTGTTCTTGGGTGGGGCTCTCTGTTTAGTAAGGCATCAAAGTCGTAGTCATACAACTCATCTGGAATAGAAGCAATCCTTGCCATTATTAAATTCCTAGTCAAATTAAGTGAAATACTGTGACCAGGTATTTTACAGATTATTTACCATGATTGGTATTACACGATAATTTTGGCCTAGTGGGTGTGGTGAGCATTGAACCGCTAACAGATAGCTTCTCAGGCTTGCCTGGCTTGACACTTTCGGAAACAGATACAGATAGTGCTGGTTATTTTTATTTTTGGATAGGCACCGACTACCAATGCCGGGGCTTTGGTACCCGAGCGGCTAGGTTGGCTTTAACACAAGCACGAAAAATGGGGTTAAAACGTCTTTATACTTCAGTATGGGGGCATAATAGCCATTCGCAGCGGGTGTTAGGCAAGGTTGGGTTTAGTGGGTTTGCTGATGGGGCTGCGGGAGATGTTTTTGATGTGCAGCGGGAGTGGTATTTTGTTGTTTACATGAGAAAATAATGAAATTGATTTTGATAAAATCACACAATTTTTAAATCATTTAGATGATGTTAATGGTGAATTATTTTTCGTTGAAAAAGGGATTACTAAAGGCTCGTCATTATCACCATTGTTAGGTGCTTTATTTTTAACGGAATTAGATAATCAATTAACCAACCATGCCAAACAATATAATTTAGTTTATGAGTAGAGCGCCTGCGGCTTTTTTAAATAAAAAGCGGATGATTGGGTGTTACTTACGAAAACAAAACGTCAATTAAGAACCGGCGTAAAACTCATGAATCAGGTGCTGAGTGTGTTAAAAATGGAAAAAGCACCAGATAAAACATTTATTGGTCGAATTACTAAAGGGTTTATTCCAGGCATCCTGCCTTTTACCCTTCGGGCCAGCTAAAGCTGTTCAAAATTGTTCCTGACAATTTTGTGACTGGTTAGGCTATCGCTTGGGTCCATCCGCAGGGCTTGGGGTGTTGTTAGCCGAAAAAACCTTGACAAACCATCGAGATAAACAACTTCGGCTTTATGAGCAAACAGCTTCTGTTGAAGCGGTGAAAATGTATATCAAACGGTGGTGGCAGTGGGTGAGAAGCGGAGTGAAGTTGGATGGGGCGTTTGAGGGTTGTTTGGTGGCGTTGGAGGCTGCTGGATAATTTTTGGGTGTCCTGTTTTTTAGTTGGTATGATGCTGACCAAGCCAGGGATAATGAATTAATGCTAGAGCCATTAGGTTTACACCATGCTGCTGAGTTAGCTTTACAATACCGTGATCCCACCATAGCCCAATTAACGCGGCTGCCAGAAATTAGCAATGTGAAACAAGCCCAAGCCTTTATTCAAGATCAGCAATCACAGCGGCATATAATGGCGGTATTACACGATAATTTTGGCCTAGTGGGTGTGGTGAGCATTGAACCGCTAACAGATAGCTTCTCAGGCTTGCCTGGCTTGACACTTTCGGAAACAGATACAGATAGTGCTGGTTATTTTTATTTTTGGATAGGCACCGACTACCAATGCCGGGGCTTTGGTACCCGAGCGGCTAGGTTGGCTTTAACACAAGCACGAAAAATGGGGTTAAAATGTCTTTATACTTCAGTATGGGGGCATAATAGCCATTCGCAGCGGGTGTTAGGCAAGGTTGGGTTTAGTGGGTTTGCTGATGGGGCTGCGGGAGATGTTTTTGATGTGCAGCGGGAGTTGTATTTTGTTGTTAGTTTAATTGAATGATAGGTGGGTATAACGTTGGGAGATAAATACCATTGTCGTTGATTCATCAACTAGCCAGTGATGAGATTATTGATGAAGCCTTTGAATGGTTGTGTAAAAGCCGAAAGAATAGTCATTACAATAATTCCGTATGGCACTGTCGTTTTCATTGGCAAGCGATCAAGCCCATTATTCAAAAACAGTTAATCGCCGGCGACTATCGTTTTTCACCATGTAAAGCCTGCAAAATAGACGGACACAGTATTGGGGTTTGGAATGCTCAAGATGCGTTAGTACAAAAAGCAATGACATTGGTCCTTACAAAGAGGTTAAAGCCGTCTATTAGCCCCTGCTGCTTTCACTTAAAGGGACATGGTGGTGCCAAAGCAGCGGTAATGAAAGTTGCTTTACATTGCAGTCGTTATACCCATGTCATGAAGTCTGATGTGAAGTCTTATTATGCCAGTATTGATCATGCAATATTAATAGAGCAATTACGCAGGGTAATGAATGATGAAGTTGTTTTAGATTTAATCACGCAATTTTTAAATCATTTAGATGATGTTAATGCTGAATTATTTTTCGTTGAAAAAGGGATTACTAAAGGCTCGTCATTATCACCCTTGTTAGGTGCTTTATTTTTAACGGAATTAGATAATCAATTAACCAACCATGCCAAACAATATAATTTAGTTTATGAGTAGAGCGCCTGCGGCTTTTTTAAATAAAAAGCGGATGATTGGGTGTTACTTACGAAAACAAAACGTCAATTAAGAACCGGCGTAAAACTTATGAATCAGGTGCTGAGTGTGTTAAAAATGGAAAAAGCACCAGATAAAACATTGATTGGTCGAATTACTAAAGGGTTCAACTGGTTAGGCTATCGCTTGGGTCCATCCGCAGGGCTTGGGGTGTTGTTAGCCGAAAAAACCTTGACAAACCATCGAGATAAACAACTTCGGCTTTATGAGCAAGCAGCTTCTGTTGAAGCGGTGAAAATGTATATCAAACGGTGGTGGCAGTGGGTGAGAAGCGGAGTGAAGTTGGATGGGGCGTTTGAGGGTTGTTTGGTGGCGTTGGAGGCTGCTGGATAATTTTTGGGTGTCCTGTCTTTTACCTAGATAAGGAAAGCTATGCAAGATTCTAATAAAAAACTTGAACAGCGAACGGTAGGATTGGAACTAACATTTTATGACGAGACAAAAACAAACTGGCGACAAAATTATGACAAGCTAGATCAAGACGTCAAGAACGATATAACTAAGAACAACCCAGAAGTGACTAACACGCTAAGCAAAAACATATATTATTGGGACATGATATGCACAGCGTTTACCCAAGAAACCGGAACACTACCACAACCGAATAAAAACAGAAAAGGGATAGCGAACATCGCGAAGGACATCTATAACGATGAAAACGCTCCACAGAATATTCGCACGCGATACGAATGGCTCGACGATGAATTCGCCTATGAACTAACCACTGATGGCGACGTGCTAGAAGTAGTAACAGACCCATTCCATTCTGGAAGACTCGCAGAACAAGACAAAATCAGAGAAATATTTCAAATAACAGATGGGCTCGACTTATACGGAGACGCAAAACATGGTGGGGGCCAGATAAACATAGGAGTGCTCAACCCGGAACAATCCATAAGCGAAGCACGTACACTATTAGCCCAAATCTTGATGGCCAACACGTACGCAAAGGACCCAAATAACGACTACACTATAACGCCCGATGTGATACACAATGCAAGCCCTCTCGAATCACAGGAAAACGCCAACCTGCTACAAGATACGAAAACAAATGACGACAAGAACAACGTAAACGCCTTCCTGAAATTATTGAGCCAGGCAATCAACTTGACAAATCTACAAACAGTAATATCACAGGAACAAACACTACAGGACAAAGACGAACTGAAGAGCAAAATAATGAACCTCGCTAAGGCCATGACACAGAACCCAAGCAGTATCGATTACGCGAAAATAAGCAAGAAACCTGAAGAACACTGGGCGTTAGAATATATTCTCCATTACCAAGAAATAAACTTCGAACATATACTCCCATATGAGTACACAGACCAACACGATGGAAAGGCCAAATTGAAGCAACGAAGCAACACGGCTAAGTACTTCGAGTTCCGATCCATGAGGGCACAGGAAGATAGGAACCACTTACTAGATCAGTTCACATTTATAAAAGCATACCTCGAATGAAGTACTCCATTATGGATAAAAGAACGACATACATTGAATAAATCCCGACATGCAATAAAACTCCTAAAGGATAGGCACGACTACCGGGGATTGACCTCAATAAGCACTCGCGCCTGCAGAGAGCGGTGTAATAAATTTGTAAAGCATAGCTTAAAAGCCAACTGGATATCAGGGTAGATGACCAGAACGTGAAAAACATAACTAACAAGAAGTAACTACTCCTCAAGATAAAAAGGATACAAAGAGCGCAGCACCATTATGTAGCACACCCAAAATTTGACATAAAAGCCGGAAGGGGGTAAACGACCCACCATCTATTAACAAAGACCGCAACAATCCATGACCAAAGCCCGACAAGAAAAAGTCAGCCTAGCTGACACCCCTTACTACCACTGTGTTATGCGGTGTGTCCGGCGTGCGTTCTTGTGTGGGGAGGATCGGGTG